>JALSGR010000063.1 GCA_026982635.1 Methylothermaceae bacterium
CTTCTGCCGAAGGGGGCTGGGAAGGGTCTGTCAGCGGCCATGGATGGCCGCTCCGGGCCTAAATTTACGGACGAATTTCGGTCCGGCAGATCCTTCCCAGCCCCCGTAAAAGTAAAGTGATAGGTATTGAGCGATCCCGGGTTGACCTCGCCCCGGTCGGATGCTGGAAAATAGGCGCTTTTAACAACACGGATGGAACTGAACCATGTCCACTTGGTTGTCGCTGCTCCCGGCCCTGATCGCCATTCCGGTGGCTCTCGTCACCCGCCGGGTCCTGCTCGCCCTGGGGCTGTACGTTGCCATCGGCGCCCTGATCCTGGAAGGGGGTTGGCTTCCCGACGCCAGCGCGAGAGTCGGTTCGATCCTTTGGCGGGTGGTTTCGGACCGGGACAACGTCCTCATCATCGTTTTCAGTCTGATGATCGGGGGGCTGATCGGCCTGATCCAGAAGTCGGGCGGCATCGAGGGCTTCGTCCACTGGGCCGAAAGACGCCTGCTCGACGGCGATCCGCGCCGGGTGGCGATCTTGGCCTTCGTGACCAGCATGGCGTTGTTCGTGGAGACCAACTTCGGCGTGCTGATCGCCGGTCTCATCGCCCTGCCCCTGTTCGACCGCTACCGCCTGTCCCGCTTGCGGCTCAGCTACATCCTCGACACCACCTGCGCGCCCAAGTGCATGCTGATCCCCGTCAACGCCTGGGGGGCCTACATCATCAGTCTGCTGGCGGATCAGGGGGTGGAACGGCCCGTGTCCGTGCTGATCCAGTCCCTCGGTTTCATCTACTACGGCTGGATCGCCGTGGCCTTGGCGGCTTTCGTGGCGGCGACCGGCCGGGAACTGCCGTGGAAGCTGCCCCTTTCCCAAAGGGTGGTGGGGGATCTGCCCCATTTCGGCACCGAGATCGTCCCCCATCCCGACTCACCGGGACATCCGCGCTATCTCTGGGGCCCCATCGGCCTGCTGGTGCTGGCCGTGCTGATTCTGCTCCCCCTCACCGGCGACGCCCCCTTGGCGATTTTCAGCGCGGTCACGCTGACTCTGATCGCCACCCTGGCCTATTTCCACCGGGAGCGGGTCATGCCCTGGCGCCGGATGCTGCCGCCGATATGGCAGGGGATCCGGGTGATTCTGCCGCTGATGTATCTGCTGGTCTTCGCCTTCTCCGTCGGAGTTACCACCCACGAGCTGGGAACCGGCTTCTATCTGGCCACCGCCCTGCAGGGGGAGCTGGACCCCATGTGGCTGCCCTTCCTGGTCTTCGGCATCGGCTGTCTGATTTCCTTCAGTACCGGCACTTCCTGGGGCACTTTCGCCATTCTGATTCCCATCGTGGTGCCGATGGCGGAGATCTTCCAGGTGTCCCCCGCTCTGCTGGTGGGGGCCGCCCTGAGCGGCGGGCTGTTCGGCGATCATTGTTCGCCGGTTTCCGACACCACGATGATCGCCTCCCTGGCGGCCGGGGTGGAGCCCATCGAACATATCCGCCACCAGTTTCCCTATGCCCTGGTGGGGGCGGGTTTGGCCCTGGGCCTGTATCTGGTCGCCGGCGTGTTGGCGACCTGAGGGGCCAGGCCGCGGCGCTGCAGTTCCCGCAGTGCCAGGGTCTGAAACCGGTCGTTACGGTAGGTGATCAGGAAGATCAGGAAGAAGTAGCCGTAAGGCAGCCGCGGACTTTGCGGTAGGGGGGACAGAGAAGGGTAGGGGAGGCCGGGGGCCAGATGATGATGGGCGTGGTGGGCCAGGCCCAGGATCAGATGGGTGGAGCACCAGGTATCGGTGTGCCAGGTGTGGTGGGCCGCGGGAGGCTCGCCGGGCGGTCGTTCCAGGCCCCAGTGCTGCAGGTAGTTGATGGCTTCGAGATTGCGCACCGCCATCAGGGCTTGGAGGGCGAAAGCCAACAACGCGCTCGTGCCGAAGACCACGGCGATGCCGAGCGCCAGCAGCGCTTCCGCCGCCACGCCCTGCCATACCCGGTGGCGCCACCAGGGCAGGCCGTTCAGCCGCAGGCGGCGGTTTTCCAGTTCCCGGGCGCTGCGGAATTGCTCCGGAACGGTGCGGCGCCAGAACTGGCGGTAGCTTTCGTGGCGCCGGGCCGTGGCCGGGTCGTCGGGCCGTCCCACGCGGCGGTGGTGGCCGCGCAGATGCTCGGTGAAGAAATGCTCGTAGCCGCAGAGAATGAGCAGGATCCTGCCCAGAGCCTTGGGCAGGCGGCCGGGGCGGTGTATCAGTTCGTGGGCCACCAGGATGCCCGACAGGGCGGCGTTGCTGCCCGCCAGGAACTTGACCGCCGCCAGGTCGACCAAAGTGTGGGGAAGCTGGGGAAGATTCCAGGACCAGCGGGCGGCCATCTCCAGCAGCAGCCAGGTGTCGGCCACGAACAGAACGGCCAGGAAGCCGGGGATCATTCCGGCCAGAGGCGGGGGGACGGGCCGGCGGGGGCGCCGTCCCCGCCAGTTGCAACGGTCCGCCAGTACCGGCAATCCCATGGGCAGCAGCCAGGCGGGGATGATCCACCAGGCGTGGGGGCCGGTGACGAGAAAGCCGGTGGTCCACAAAGGAATCAACACCGGGGCGAAGGCGTGTAACACGGTGGATTTCCGGGTTCGCAATGAGCCGCTATCAGCTTAACAGAAGTCATCGTGAACGGCCTGACACCTGGCTCTTGGATTCGGGAATGGGTTGTCGGCGATCAGGCAGGCCCGTGCCGGGCGCGAATCGGCGGCCCCCTCCCGGAGGCCGGAGGAGCAAACCGGATAGGTGGCGGGCATGAGTGGAAGGCTCTACATCGGCCTGGGAGTGACCTATCACGACCCGGCCATCGCCATCGTCGCCGAAGACGGCCGGGTCCTGTTCGCCGAGGCTACGGAACGGTGTCTGCAGCTCAAGCGGGGTCTGAACCATCCCCCGGATCCTTCCGAGCGGATTCTCACCTGGCTGGCCGGTTACGCCGACGGCGCTCGGGAGTGGACGGTGGCGTTCAACTGGCGCCGCCGCCGTCCCTGGTACGAGCCGCTCAGCCGCTGGCTGGGCTACTTTCGCCCGGAAGGGCTGATCGCCCCCGGTTACCGGGATTTCTCCACCTGTTTGGAGAAGTACAAGCTGTTTCACATGCTGGCCTGTCAGGACGCCAGCCTGCCCCTCGGGGGCGTCAATCTGGTCCGCCGGGTGACCGAGGCCTTTCCCGGCGTCCGGCTCCGTTTCCGTCATTTCGACCATCACCGCTGCCACGCGGCCATGGCCTGCTTCGCCAGCCCGTTCTCCGAAGCCGCCTGTCTGATCGTCGATTCCTTCGGGGAGCGGGGATCGGTGGCGGCCTATCGGTACCGCGGCGGCCGGTTGACCTGCCTGGACACTTCCACGGGCCTGGCCAGTCTGGGGTTCTTCTACATGATGCTCACCGAGTTGTGCGGCTTCGATTGGCTGGCCGGCGAGGAGTGGAAGGTGATGGGGTTGGCCGCCTATGGCCGGCTGGACCCCGAATTGCATCGGCTCATGGAACCGATGCTGCGGGTGGAGGGATTGCGGTTGCGCCAGGATCTGGGAGCGGTCTTGCGGGGGCTGCCGCAACTGCGGCGCCGGGCGCGGCGGCCGGGCGACGATCCGTTGACCGTGGCCGATCTGGCCTTCACCGGCCAGGCCCTGTTCTGCCGGTGGATGGCGCAGCTGGCCGCCAATCTCCACCGGGCCTGCGGCAGCGATCGTCTGGTGTTCGGCGGTGGTTGCGCTCTCAATTCCTCCTGTAACGGCCGCCTGCTGGCGGAAACCCCTTTCCGGGAGCTGTACGTTCCCAGCGCTCCGGCCGACGACGGCACCGCCCTGGGAGCCGCCTGGCTGGCCTGGCAACAGGATCATCCCGGTGCCGTCCCTCCGGCGGGACCGCTGACCCCCTATCTGGGCAGTGACATCGACCGGGACCCGCTGAACCGGCTGATTCGCCACGGACGCCTGCCGGCGAGCCGTCATCCCCACGACCTGGAGACGGTGGTGGCCGAAGAACTGGCCTGCGGCAAAGTCGTCGCCTGGATGCAGGGGCGGGCGGAATTCGGCCCCAGGGCCCTGGGCAACCGCTCCATTCTGGCCGATCCCCGGGACCCCCGCATGAAACAGCGTCTCAACGCCGAGATCAAGGGGCGCGAGGGTTTCCGGCCGTTCGCTCCCACCATCCTGGACCGCTACGGACCCGATTATTTCCACGACTATCAGGTTTCCCCCTACATGGAACGGACCCTCCGGTTCCGCCGCGCCGCCGCGGCCAGGGTTCCCGCCGTAGTGCACGCCGACGGGACCGGCCGGTTGCAGAGCGTGCGCTGCGAGTGGAATCCGCGCTTCCATCGCCTGGTGGCCGAGTTTCACCGCCTGAGCGGGGTGCCGGTGGTGTTGAACACCAGCCTCAACC
>JALSGR010000064.1 GCA_026982635.1 Methylothermaceae bacterium
TGGCTGACCACGTAGACATCCGCCCCCTTCTCCCGCAAGGCGTCGATCAGGTAGGCGGAATAGGCGGCGATGCCGCACTCGACGGGGGGATAGCTGGAGATGTAGCCGATACGCATACGACCTCCTGGCTTGGAATCGGGCAAGCGATCGACGCCGTTAATGATAGGGACGCCGTCGCGATTCTCAAGATGTTCCCGCCATCTCCCCCGTATACTCGATCACATCCCGCTCGTTCGCTTTTCGGGATCCGGAAAAGAACACCGGCGCCGGCGGCCGAAGCGCTTTTCAGGCGGCGGCATGAGTCGCGGGCGGCATTCGAGCGAATCGTCATCGCCCTCCCGGCGAAGCAGCCAACAAGCGGTGACGGCGTCGTGGAAACAGGCTTGGTAACGCTTCCCACCCTCGAGGCGCTGCTGCTCGTGCTTATATTCGGCTTTCTTGATTTTCAGTGTTACCTTATATTTATCTTTTTTATTTTAGCGCGGTCCTTTTCCTCTTCATCGGCGGCGTGTATGGATAGACCGAACAGCAAAGCGGTGAACATGAGTCATATGCAGCAAAATAGCTGTTTCGTTCATCGCCGTGTCGCAAAATGACGACGCTTGAGACACCGGCGTCCCTTTGCGATCATGAAGCGGTTTTGCCCCACCGCTCACGGACACTCCGACGCCAAGAGGGAAACATGGATTTTCGCTGGCTGCTGTTCCTGCTGGTTCTGCCCGTCACCGCGCTCGCCGACAATCTGGTCGACATCTATCGGCTGGCCCTGCAAAACGATCCTTCCTTCCGGGTCGCCCGGGCATCCCTGAAAGCCGGCCTGGAAGAGGAAAAGCTGGGACTGGCCGGCCTGCTGCCCAGGGTCGACGGCGGCCTCGGCTTCAACTTCACCCGGCGGGAGAACCTGGGCCAGTTTCCCGCCGGCGGCGTCCTGATCCCCAACAACACCAAGACCAATTCGACCACGCGTACCTGGAACGTCAGCCTGAACCAGCCCATCTTCGACCTGGCCGCCTGGTTCAACTTCCGCCGCGGCCGGGAACTCACCCGCCAGGCCAAGCTGCAATTCGCCGCCGATCAGCAGGATCTGATCCTGCGGGTGGTGGAATCCTACGTCGCCGTCCTGCGCGCCCGCGCCAATCTCGATGCCTCCAAGGCTCAGGAACGGGCCACGGCCAGACAACTGGATCTGGCCCGCCAGCGTTTCGAAGTGGGACTGGCGGCGGTGACCGACGTGCGTCAGGCGGAGGCGGCTCACGATCTCGCCGTGGCCCGGCGCATCGCCGACGAAGGGGCGCTCCAGGTCGCCCGGGAGCAGTTGACGGTGCTCACCGGCCGCCGTCACGGCACTCTGTGGCGCTTCCGGGAAACCCTGCCCGTCACGCCGCCGGACCCCGACGACCCGAAGGCCTGGATGCGGTTCGCCCATGCGAACAATTACGACATCAAGGTCGCCGCCCTGGCCAGGGAAGCGGCGCTCGAAGGCGCGCGGGCCGCCGCGGCCGGCCATCTGCCGGTCATCCGGGCCAGCGCCAGCTACGGCCACAGCCGCTCGGAGGTGGAGCAGAACAATCTCAAACAGGACACCAACGCCGCCTTCGAGATCGACAACCAGACCGGCTCGGTCAACCTGAACCTCACCGTGCCCCTGTTCGCCGGCGGCGCCATCAGCGCCAACCGACGCCAGTCCTATGCCCGTTTCCAGGAGGCGTTGGAACGGTACGCCGGCGTGGTGCGAACCACCGAGCAGAACACCCAGGCGCAATTCATCAATCTTCTGACCGCGATCGCCAGCGTCAAGGCCAACGCCAAGGCGGTGGCATCGGGGAAACTGTCTCTGGAAGCCAACGAAGCCGGCTACGAGGTGGGCACCCGCACCATCGTCGACGTCCTCAGCGCCGTCCGTACCCTGTACGCCGCCAGGCGCGACTACGCCAACGCCCGCCTCGACTACATCCTGGCCAAACTGCGTCTAAAACGGCTCGCCGGCACCCTGTCGCCGGCGGACATCCATCAGCTCAACCAATGGCTCGCCCCGCCGGACGACGATGGCGAAACGAACTAAAGTCCTCCTGCTCCTGCTCGCCTGTCTCAGCGCCGCCGCCTACGTCTGGTTCCGGTGGCGGGAAACACCCCCATCCGGCGACGGCCTGACCCTGTACGGCCACATCGACCTGCGCGAGGTCGAGCTGGCGGTCAACGCCAGCGAGCGGCTGGTCGAAGTCCTGTTCTGGGAGGGGGACCGGGTGGAACCCGGCCAACTCATGGCCCGCCTGGATCTCACCCCCTTCCGCGCCGAGGTCGCACACCTGGAAGCGGAAATCGCCGCCCAACAGGCCCAGGTGGAAAAACTGGAAAACGGCAGCCGCCCCCAGGAAATCGCCATCGCCCGGGCCAGACTGGCTGAGGCCAAGGCCCTGGAAAGGGACGCCTGGATCACCTACCGGCGCCTGAAGAAACTGCTGCCCCGCAAGCTGACCTCACCGGAAGCGGTGGACAACGCCAAGGCCCAGGCCGAGGCTGCCCGCGCCCGCCGCCGGGCCGCCGAACAAACCCTGAGCCTGGCGCTCGAAGGCCCCCGGCGGGAAGACATCGCCGCCGCCAAGGCCCGGCTCGACTCCCTGCGGGCGCAACTGACCCTGGCCCGGCACCGGCTGGAAAACGCCAGTCTTCCCGCCGCCGGCGTCGTCCGCAACCGGATCCTCGAACCAGGCGACATGGCGGCCCCCCAGCGCCCGGTTTACACCCTGGCCCTCACCGATCCGATCTGGGCCCGGGTCTATGTGGACGAGCCGGATCTGGGCAAACTCCGCCTGGGGATGCGCGCCGAGATCGTCAGCGACAGTTTTCCGGGCAAACGGTATGCCGGTTGGATCGGCTACCTCTCCCCCACCGCCGAATTCACCCCCAAGCCGGTCCAGACCGAAAAACTCCGCACCCATCTGGTCTACCAGGTACGGGTGTTCGTCTGCAATCCGCAAGGGGAATTGCGCCTGGGGATGCCGGTGACGGTCCACATCCCCCTGCTCCAGACAAGCCCCGATCCCACGACCGTCCCCTGCCGACAGGAGCCGCACGGTGCCGGACCCGGGTCCTGAGGCGGCGGTCCGCATCGAGGGGCTCATCAAGACCTTCCCGCCGGCCGTCACCGCCCTTGACGACTTCGCGGCGACGATCAGGCCAGGGGCGATCACCGGCCTGATCGGTCCCGACGGCGCCGGCAAGACCACCCTGATGCGCCTGGTCGCCGGTCTGCTGACCCCCGACCGGGGACGCATCACCGTCTTCGGCACCGAGGTGACGGAAGACCCGGCCTGGATCCAGGCCCGCCTGGGCTACATGCCCCAGCGTTTCGGCCTCTACGAAGACTTGACGGTACAGGAAAACCTGGACCTGTACGCCGACCTCCAGGGCCTGGCGCCGCAACGGCGTGCCGAGCGCTACGCCCCCCTGCTGGCGATGACCGGCCTGGCCCCCTTCACCGGCCGCCTCGCCGACCGCCTTTCCGGGGGCATGAAACAGAAACTCGGCCTCGCCTGCGTCCTGGTGGGCCGCCCCCGGCTGCTGCTTCTCGACGAACCGACCGTCGGCGTCGATCCCCTGTCGCGCCGGGACCTATGGCGGATCCTCGACGATCAGGTGCGAAAGAACGGCCTGACCGTGCTCATGGCCACCGCCTATCTGGACGAGGCCGAACGCTGCCGGGAAGTGATCCTGATCCACCGGGGCCGCCGCCTCGGCCAGGCCTCCCCTTCCCGCTTTCTCGAACCGCTTCGGGGACGGGTCTATTACATCCGTACCCCGCCCGCGGCCCGCCGGCGCCTCCAGCGAGAACTTCTGCACCGGCCCGACATCCTAGACGCCGTGGTCCAGAGCGACGGCGTCCGGGTGGTGACCCGCCGTCCCCGGCCGCCGGCCGTCACCGCGCCCGAGGCGCTGCCGGAAGCAGTCGAAGCCCGCCTGGAAGACGCCTTCATCGCCCGCCTGCGGGCCGGGGCCGAGACCCTTTCCATGCCCGAGGTGCGGCTTTCCCGGCGACCCCGAAGCGGGGAAAGGGAGCCGGTCATCGTGGTCCGCGGGCTGAAACGGCGTTTCGGCGACTTCTATGCGGTCAAGGGGGTTTCCTTCACCGTCCGCCGCGGCGAGGTGTTCGGTTTGCTGGGCGCCAACGGCGCTGGCAAGACCACCACCTTCCGCATGCTCTGCGGCCTTCTGCCGGTGACCGAGGGGGAAGCGACCGTGGCCGGCGCCGACCTGCGCCGGGCTCCGGCCGAAGCCCGCGCCCGATTGGGCTACATGGCGCAGAAATTCTCCCTCTACGGTCATTTGAGCGTGCAGGAAAATCTGAGCTGTTTCGCCGGCCTCT
>JALSGR010000065.1 GCA_026982635.1 Methylothermaceae bacterium
GCCAAGGCATTTCCCGGCGCAGCTTCTTGAAATTCTGCAGCTTGACCGCCGCCGCCCTCGGGCTGGGCCCCCAGTTCGTCGGCAAGATCGCCCACGCCATGGAAACCAAGCCCCGCATCCCCGTACTTTGGCTCCATGGCTTGGAGTGCACCTGCTGCTCGGAGTCGTTCATCCGCTCCGCCCACCCGCTGGCCAAGGACGTCATCCTATCCATGGTGTCCCTGGACTACGACGACACCATCATGGCCGCCTCGGGCCATCAGGCCGAAGCGATCGTCGACGAGATCGTGGAGAAATACAAGGGCAACTATCTGGTGGCGGTGGAGGGAAATCCGCCCCTCAACGAAGACGGCATGTACTGCATCATCGGCGGCAAACCGTTCGTCGAACAACTTCGTTACGCCACCGAGCACTGCAAAGCCATCATCTCGTGGGGGTCGTGCGCCTCCTACGGCTGCGTCCAGGCCGCCAAACCCAACCCGACCCGGGCCACCCCGGTACACAAGGTCATCACCGACAAGCCGATCGTCAAGGTGCCCGGATGTCCGCCCATCGCCGAAGTGATGACCGCAGTCATCACCTATATGTTGACGTTCGAACGCCTGCCGGAACTGGATCGCCAAGGCCGCCCGAAAATGTTCTACAGCCAACGCATCCACGACAAATGCTATCGGCGCCCTCATTTCGACGCCGGCCAGTTCGTGGAAAGCTGGGACGACGAAGGCGCGCGCAAGGGTTACTGTCTTTACAAGATGGGCTGCAAGGGCCCGACGACTTACAACGCCTGTTCCACCATTCGCTGGAACGAGGGAACCTCCTTTCCCATCCAGGCCGGTCACGGGTGTATCGGCTGCTCCGAGGACGGTTTCTGGGACAAAGGCTCGTGGTACGCCCGACTGACCGACATCAAACAATTCGGCGTGGAAGCGAACGCCGACGAGATCGGCGGCACCATCGCCGCCGTGGCGGCCACCGGTGTCGCGGCCCACGCCGCCGTGACCGCCGTCAAACACAAAGACAAAGCCGACGCTGACAAGGGAGACGAATAATGGCAGTGATCAAGACTCCGAACGGGTATGCACTCGACAACAGCGGCCGACGTGTGGTGGTCGATCCGGTGACCCGCATCGAAGGACACATGCGCTGCGAGGTCAACGTGGACGAAAACAACGTGATCCGCAACGCCGTTTCGAGCGGCACCATGTGGCGGGGACTGGAGGTGATCTTGAAAGGGCGCGACCCTCGCGACGCCTGGGCGTTCGTGGAGCGCATCTGCGGGGTGTGCACCGGCTGTCACGCCCTGGCCTCGGTTCGTGCGGTGGAAGACGCGCTCGGCATCGAAATTCCCAGAAACGCCCATCTGATCCGGGAGATGATGGCCAAAACCCTGCAGGTGCACGACCACGTGGTGCACTTCTATCACCTGCACGCCCTCGACTGGGTCAATCCGGTCAACGCGCTCAAAGCCGACCCCCGGGAAACCTCCCGGTTGCAACAAAGCGTTTCTCCCCACCATCCCCTTTCCAGCCCCGGCTATTTCCGGGACATTCAGACCCGAATCCGGAAGTTCGTGGAGTCGGGGCAACTAGGGCCGTTCAAGAACGGCTACTGGGACAACCCCGCCTACCGCCTGCCTCCCGAGGCCGATCTGATGGCGGTGGCGCATTATCTGGAAGCCCTCGATCTGCAGAAGGAGTTCGTCAAGGTCCATACCATCTTCGGCGGAAAGAACCCTCACCCCAACTATCTCGTCGGCGGTGTGCCGTGCGCCATCAACATGGACGGCGACCTGGCCGCCGGGGCGCCTTTGAACATGGAGCGCCTCAATTTCGTCCGGGCCCGCATCCAGGAAATGGTGGACTTCTGCAAGAACGTCTACGTGCCGGACGTCATCGCCATCGCCAGCTTCTACAAGGACTGGCTCTACGGCGGCGGTCACGGCGCCCGCAACGTGATGGACTACGGCGACTATCCCAAGATCCCCGGCCGCCCCGAGACCAACCAACTGCCCGGCGGCGTGATTCTCGACGGCAATTGGGACGAAATCCACGACATCGATCCCCGGGATCCCGAGCAGGTTCAGGAGTTCGTCGCCCATTCCTGGTATTCCTATCCCGACGAGAAGATCGGTCTCCATCCCTGGGACGGCGTCACCGAACCGAACTTCCAACTGGGACCCAACACCAAAGGCAGCCGAACCCACATCCGCGAACTGGACGAAAGCGCCAAATACTCGTGGATCAAAGCGCCCCGCTGGCGGGGTCACGCCGTCGAGGTCGGCCCGTTGTCGCGCTACACCCTCGCCTACGCCCGGGGCGTCGATTACGTCCGCAACCAGGTGGACACCAGCCTCGCCTTCTTCAATCGCCTGGCGGGCACCGATCTGGACGTCAAGACCGCGCTGCACTCCACCATCGGCCGCACACTGGCCCGGGCCCTGGAGGCCGAATATTGCGCCGACATGATGGTGGACGACTGGAACGACCTGATCGCCAACATCAAATCCGGTGACACCAAGACCGCCAACATGGCCAAGTGGAACCCCGAAACCTGGCCCCGCGAAGCCAAAGGCGTCGGAACGGTCGCCGCTCCCCGCGGTGCGCTGGGACACTGGATCCGGATCAAGGATGGCCGGATCGAGAACTACCAATGTGTGGTGCCGACCACCTGGAACGGGTCTCCCCGCGATCCCGCCGGCAACATCGGCGCCTTCGAAGCGAGCCTGATGAACACACCGATGGCCCGCCCGGAAGAACCGGTGGAGATCCTACGCACCTTGCACAGCTTCGACCCGTGTCTGGCTTGTTCCACCCATGTCATCGACAAGGATGGCGAGGTCCTGACACGTGTCGAGGTCCGTTGACGTCGAACCGCCACACGGCCCCCTTGGGGGCCGTCCTCGAGAGGAGATGCGAACCATGTCGAGCAACATCGAACGATTCCCACCGGGCACCTCGATCTACGTCTACGAGTGGCCCGTCCGACTCTGGCATTGGATCAACGCCGTCGCGATCACCGTGCTGGCGATCACCGGCTACCTGATCGCCAAACCATTGGGCAGCGTCCCGGGCGAAGCGAGCGAGAACTTCCTGATGGGATATATCCGCTTCACCCATTTCACCGCCGGCTACATCGTGGCCATCGCCTTTCTCGTGCGTATCTATTGGGCCGTCGTGGGCAATCGCCAAGCCCGCGAGATCTTTCTACCGCCGGTTTTCCAAGCGGCATGGTGGCGGGGACTGCTCCACGAAATCCGTTGGTACCTGTTCCTCGCCCCGGAACCCCGCCACTACGTAGGTCACAATCCCCTGGCCACCCTTTCCATGCACGTCCTGTTCGTATGGGGCTTGACGTTCATGATCGTCACCGGCTTCGCGCTCTACGGCGAAGGGACGGGTATGGGATCGTGGCAATACGAGCTGTTCAGCGCCTGGGTGATTCCCCTGTTCGGCCAAAGCCAGGACGTCCATACCTGGCACCATCTGGTGATGTGGATCCTGATCAGTTTCGTCATCATTCACGTCTACGTGGCCGTGCGCGAGGACCGTCTTTCCGGGCAAACCGTGCTCAAAGCGATGGTCAGCGGCTGGCGCACCTTTCGCTGAGCCTCTCCCATCGCATCTTTCCGAACGCCGCGCGGCGGATACCCGCGCGGCGTCTCGTCACCGCCGTCAAAATCCACCGTCGCCGAGAGGCGCCGAGGCCGAAATCCCATAACCGGCGTGACAGGCGATACAGTTGCCCATCAGCTCCGTCAACCGCCGACGCACCCGCCGGGGGTCACCGCTTTCTTCGGCTTCCCGGGCCAAGTCGTCGAAACGCCGATGCGTGTCACGCCCCAATCGCTTGAATTCCAAGGGCAGCTTCGCCATCAGCCGCAGACGCGCCGCCGGCCCCTCCACACCACACCCTTGCGCACCGCCCATCTCCCGGGCCGCCGCCGCCACCGCCGCCATGTCGCCCCGCTCGGCGGCCTCCAGAATACGCTGGACGGCCACCAGAAAACCTCGCATTTCATTCAACACCCCCTCGCGCTCCCCGGGCGTCAACCGCACCATACGGCGCCCATCCGATCCCGGCTCCACGTCGCCGACCACCACCATTTCATACGCACCCACGGCGATGCCCGCCACGAGCAGCAAGGTCACCATCCAACCCGCACGACACCAAGTCATATCCCTCGTTCCTCCATCCGTTCGGTTCTGCAATACGAAAACGACCGGGCCGCCACACGCGGCCCGGCCCCCGGAGTCTTTCAGCGGAAGCGCCGCCCGCC
>JALSGR010000066.1 GCA_026982635.1 Methylothermaceae bacterium
CACTTCGGACCTGCCCGATCTCCCGGGTGAGATCACTTCGAACCTGCTCGATTTCCAGGCGGACCTGCTCGATCTCCTTGGTCAGTTCTCCCCGGACCTGTTCGATTTCCAGGCGGACCTGCTCGATCTCCCGGGTGAGATCACTTCGGACCTGCCCGATCTCCCGGGTGAGATCACTTCGAACCTGCTCGATTTCCAGGCGGACTTGCTCGATTTCCTTGAGGAGTCGTAGTTCGGTTTCTCGCAGGTTCTGGCGGGTGGCGATGTCGGAAAGGTTGGGATAGCGTTCCTCGAGGGCCTCGAAGGCCTCGGCGATGATGCGGGCGCGGGTTTTGTCGTCGGTGGCGGTGGAGAGTTTTTCGTAGAGATCGATGACGGACATGGGATAGGCGCGGCTGGTCATGTCGGGCAATCAGTATAGCACCGCCAGGGGGTGCCGCTCACGGTCGAGGGCGGATTCCAGAGCGCTGTCGCAAGATCCTGGCCTGGGGGTAGGACGCAAGAAAAAAGCCTCACCGACCAGTTCGGTAAGGCTTTGATTTCATTGGTGGGCCATGTAGGATTCGAACCTACGACCTACGGATTAAGAGTCCGCTGCTCTACCAGCTGAGCTAATGGCCCGCAGGCTGGGGTGGGTGACCGGACTCGAACCGGCGACCACTGGAACCACAATCCAGGGCTCTACCAACTGAGCTACACCCACCGTAGAATTCCCAAATTATAACGAAATCATCAGTCAAAGCCAATGGTTCATCCTTTGTCCAGCCCGACCAGGCGTCGGAGGATGCGCCGGCGTTGGATTTCCATGCCCAGGGTGCGTATCGTCATGAATCCCGTGAAGGCGAGCCAGAGTCCCTGATTGTCCAGGCGGTGAAGCCACCACCACAACGGTAGGTAAAGCAGCACGCTGACGATGAGCACGTCGCGCATTTCCCGTGCTCGGGTCATGCCGATGAAGACGCCGTCGAGGACGAAGCTCCAGAAGGAAATCAGCGGGAGAATCACGGCAAACGGCAGAAATTCGACGGCGATCGCCCGCACCGGTTCCAGGCCGGTGAGCAATCGAACGATCCAGTGACCCACCAGGGCGTAAATCAGGCTGAAGGAGACGGCGAAAGCCGCAGACCACAGTCCCGCTCTGTGAATGGTTCGCCGCAGTCGGGAAATGTCCCTGCGGCCGAGCGCGTTGCCGACCATGGCTTCGGCGGCATGGGCGAAGCCGTCGAGGGTGTAAGCCATGAAGCTTTGCAGGTTCAGCAGAATGCTGTTGGCCGCCAGGACGACATCGCCGAGCTGGGCGCTTTGGGCCGTGAAGAAAGCGAAGGCGAACAGCAACAACAGGGTGCGCAGCATCAGATTGACGTTGATGGCGAACAGGCGGCCCAAGTGACGGAGGTCGAGAATCGTCCGCCGGCAGGGGCGGCGGAAGCGGCGCCAGTGTCTGGCGGCCAGGATCAGACCGAGGACCAGACCCAGATATTCGGCCGCCACCGAAGCCAATGCCACGCCGGCCACCTGCCAGTGCAACACCCAAACGAACACGTAATCGAAGATGACGTTGAGCAGGTTCACAAGGGTCAGGAGAAATAGAGGGATCCGGGTGTTTTGCAGGCCGATGAACCAGCCGATGCAAACGTAATTGGCCAGGGTGGCCGGGGCGCTGAGGATGCGAATGGAATAATAGGTTTGGGTGTGGAGCTGCACTTGGGGACTGGCTTCCAGCAGTTGCAGGGCCAGTTCCCCCACCGGCCGCTGCAGTGCCAGCAACAGGGCCGCCAGCGTAAAGGCGAGGAGTAGGGCGCGTGCCAGGGTGGCGTTGATTTGAAGCGGATCGTTCTTGCCGTAAGCCTGGGCCGTCAGGCCGGTGGTGCCCATGCGCAGGAAACCAAAACCCCAGTACAGGAAGCTGAAGATCGTCCCGCCCAGGGCCACGGCGCCCAGGTAATAGGGATGGGACAGATGGCCGACCATGGCGGTGTCCACCATACCCAGCAGGGGCGTGGAGAGATTGGATAGGATCATCGGCAGAGCCAGCCGCCACAGTTCTCGGTCGAGTTTGTGGCCGCCGTGCTTCGGGTTTTCCATGTCAGGATTGTACTAACATAGGCTCGTAAGTTTGAAGGCGCGTTCGATGTCCCAATTTCGCTTGCTTGAAGGGCCGGTTTCCAGCGGCCCGGTTTCCGTCGAGGGCTTGAGCCGACGAATCCTGGTGGAAGGTGAGCTGGCGCAATCGTCCGAACTGGCCGGCTTGCCTTGTTCCGAGGGAGGGCGGCGTCTGGCCGAAACGGTCAGACGGTATTTGACGGAGCGTCTGGAAGGCCAGGTGCCGCCGGCACGTTTTCCCTTGTCCGTGGAGCAGAAGCGGCGCTACCAGAGGCTCAGCGCCGCCTGGCTGAACCTGGCCCGGCTCTATACCGCCTGGCTGCAGGCGGCCGATGAGAAGGCGGTGGGACGATGGTTGACCGAGGCGCTGTTCTGTCTGCGACAGGTCGTCGTCATCGCCGGCATTTGTCACTGGCCCGTGTCGAAGGATCTTTGGTCGGACGTCCATCGTCTCTATCGCCTGGGAAGGCAGAAAAGAGTGGCGGGCCTCGGAGGGGTGAGGCGTCCGTTTGAACGGGTGGCGAGAGCGGACAACGCCTACATTCATCTTCTGATGCTGGGGTTGGCCGATTTGGCCGCACTCCGGCCGGTTGAGGTGCGCTGGCTGGACGGCCTGTTGGAAAAGTGGGCTCCGTTGGTCGGGCTGACGAAGGACGCGGAACCGGGATGGGGTGTCGACGGCCGGGGCGATCGGCCTGCCCGGTGGAGTGAAGGCGCCCCGAGGGTGCGTCTGGATTTCCGCCGCTTGCTGGCGTTGTTGGACGATCATCGAGCGCTGGCCGGTCAGGCGGGACGTTTCCATCCGGATTCGTCCGCGCCGACGATCGACCTGGAACTGCTGCAATTGTGGTGCCGGCGGTGGGATTCGGGTCCCGCTCGACCGAATCGTCCGCCTCTGACGGACCGGATCGAACTGATCCTCGGGTTGGATGCGATTTTCCGGCGTTTGCGGGGGGAGGCGGTTACCGGCTTGCCGGTCGAGCCGGTGAAGGCGTGGGTCCGGATTCCCGGGTGTGGAATGCAGATCGGTGATTTGGTCGGTCTGTTCGAGGCGGGTGGTTCCCGGCTGCGCTCCCTGGCGGTGGTGGATCGGTTGTACGCCGCCGGACGGGAGGAAGGAGGGCTGCGCGTGCAGTTCCGCACCTTGGCCGATCGGGTTCGGGCGGTGGGGCTGCAGCCCTGGCAGGGGCGGTTCCGAAGCTATCAGCCTGCCTTGCTGTTGGAGGAAGACGCCGGATTGCGCCTGATATTGCCGCTGCAGGACTTGCCTGAAGGGACGCGGCTGCGTTTGCTGCACGGTTCGGCGGTCTATCCGGTGCGACTGGGGCGCCCGCATCATTCGGCGCTGGGGGTGATGAGCTTTTCCTGCCACCGCGCCGCATCCCCGATTCAGAAGTAATACTGGCACTCCAGGTGAAGGTAGTTTTCCCGGCGCAGAACGTAGCCGGCGTCCTTGGGATCGGCGTTGACGAAGCCGCGGATTTCCAGATACAGCTTCCAGCGCTCCCCCAGACGCCGGCTGGCCTCGACGTTGTAGAAGGTCGTCGCCGTGTCCAGGTCGATGGTGGCGCCGGCGAGCAGTTCCGTGCTCTGGGCGTCGTTGAGGGCCAGACGGGTACCGACGAAGATGTCCTTCTCGAACGGCACGAAATTAATCATGGGAAGTCGATTGCTGCGATTGTCGTAAAGGAATTCCCCCAGGAAGCCCAGGTCGGCGCCGGTGCCGAAAATGCCGCTGAAGGTGTATTCGAAGCCGGCGGTCAATTGCTGAAAGGTCCTGCCCTGGCCGGCGCGGTGGAAACCTTCGAATTTCCACAGCCAGTTGCCGGTGACCCCCTGGATGTCGAGGCCGACCTGGTCGATGACTTCATAGACCGGACGCAGATTGAGCGGACGCCCGAACGGATCGAAACGGATCCGGAAGCGCGGCCGGCGGCTGACTCCGCGGAAATAGACCAGTCCCACGTCCCAGTAGCCGAAGGTGCGAGCCCAACGGATGGCGAAATCCGGATGGGTGGGACCGGCGTTGCCCGCGTAATCCACGGAATCGGTGATCGGGAGCGGCGGCCGGAAACGGCCCTCCTTGCCGGGAAACAGGCGCTTGCGGAAGACGGGAAGGTAGAAGGCGCTCCAGGTGCCCCA
>JALSGR010000067.1 GCA_026982635.1 Methylothermaceae bacterium
GCCTGCTCCGGCTGGAGCGCGACGAGCTCTACCGCCCCATGATCCGCATCCTCGCCCTGCTGGACGGCCGGGCCAACCTGTTCGAACTGGCCGACGCCCTGTTCTGGTGGGGACCGCGGCTCAAAAAGGATTGGGCCTATGCCTATTTTCCCAAACTGCCACAAACCGCCTGAAGGAGAATCCCATGGAACGTTTCGTACAACTGCACCTGCTCACCGCCTATCCCCCCGCCAACCTCAACCGCGACGACCTGGGCCGCCCCAAGACCGCCCTGTTCGGCGGCGCCGAACGGCTGCGGATCTCCTCCCAGAGCCTGAAACGGGCCTGGCGCACCTCGCCGGTGTTCCAGGAACGGCTCGCCGATCACCTGGGGGTGCGCACCAAGCGCATGGGCGAGGAAATCTGCCGGAAGCTCACCGAAGGCGGCATCGACGAATCCAAGGCGCGCGAGTGGGCGCGGCGCATCGCCGGCGTCTTCGGCAAACTGCAGAAAACCAAGGACGACGGCAGCCGAGAGGCTCTGTACATCGAACAACTGGCCCACTTCAGCCCCGAGGAACGGGCCGCCATCGATGCCCTGGTGCAGAAGCTGATCGACACCGACCGGCCGCCGGAAGACGAGGATCTGAACCTTCTGCGCCGACACCACAGCGCCGCCGACATCGCCCTGTTCGGCCGCATGCTCGCCGACGCCCCCCGCTTCAACGCCGAGGCCGCCTGCCAGGTGGCCCACGCCATCACCGTCCACAAGGTGGCGGTGGAGGACGACTTCTATACCGCCGTGGACGACCTCAACCAGGGCGAGGAGGACGCCGGCGCCGGCCACATGGGCGAGACCGAATTCGGCGCCGGGCTGTTCTATCTCTACCTGTGCCTAGACCGGGAGCTGCTCCTCGACAACCTGGGCGGCGACCGCGAACTGGCCGAATGCACCATCGCCGCGCTGGTGGAAAGCGCCGCCACCATCGCTCCCACCGGCAAGCAGAACAGCTTCGCCTCCCGCGCCCGCGCCAGCTACATCCTGTGCGAAAAGGGCGACGCCCAACCCCGCAGCCTCTCGGTGGCTTTTCTGAAACCGGTGGAAGCGGATCGAGACGGCTTGCTGGCTAACGCCATCAAGGCTTTGGAGGCGGAACGCGCCCGTCTCGACCGGGCCTACGGGGACGGCGATCCGAACGCGGTGGTCATGAATGTCCCGGAAGGACAGGGCAGCCTGCAGGAGATCATCGACTACGCCAAAGGAGGGCTGGGCGATGGCTGAGTTGTTGCTGTTCCAGCTTCACGGCCCCCTGGCGAGCTGGGGGGAACCGGCGGTGGGGGAATACCGCCCCAGCACCACCCACCCGGGAAAGTCCCAGATCGCCGGGCTGCTGGGTGCGGCCCTGGGACTGACCCGCGATCGGGAAGCGGAGCTGGCCGCGCTGGCGGACGGTTACGGCCTGGCGGTACAGATCGACGCCGAAGGGGAGCTGCTGCGGGACTACCACACCACCCAGGTCCCACCGGCACGGCAGGGACGCCGCTTCGCCACCCGGCGCGACGAGCTGGCCGTGGACGATCGCTACACCATTCTCTCCCGCCGCGACTACCGGGCGGATGCGGCTTGGACCTGCGCCCTGTGGCGCCGCGAAACCGCCCCCCACGAGCTGGCCGCACTCGCCGACGCCCTGCGTCGCCCCCGATTCGTCCTCTACCTGGGGCGCAAATCCTGCCCCCCGGCGTTGCCTCTGGCTCCCCGCCTCGTCGAGGCCGACACCCTGAAGGCCGCCTTCGCCGCCTACCCGGCTGACGAGTGTCTGGCCGGCCGGATGAGGGCAAAACGCCGCTACTTCTGGGAGCAGCCGCTGCCCGACGGGCTGGCGACGGGCTTCAGCGACCGGGAAATCCTGTGGGTGGTGCCGCGCCGCGATCGGCCGTCGAGCCGCCGGCGCTGGCAGTTCGACACCCGCGATGAACACCACGCCATCGCCTGAGGAGCACGCCATGTACCTGACCCGCCTCACCCTCCTCGACCATCCCGATCTGAACTCGGTGATCCACCGGCTGGGCGATGCCTACCGCGAGCACCAGATGCTCTGGAAACTGTTCCCTCCCGAACCGGAAGCCAAGCGGGACTTTCTCTACCGCCGCGACCTGCACCAGGGCCGGCCGCGCTATTTCCTCCTCTCCCGACGCCCGCCGGTCAACCCCCTGGGGCTGTGGCGCATCGATCCGCCCAAGCCCTTCCATCCCAGACTCCAGGCCGGCCAGCGCCTGGCCTTCAGTCTGCGGGTCAACCCAGTCATCACCCGCGAAGGCCGGCGCCACGACGTGGTGATGGACCGCAAGCAAGCAACCGGCTGGAAGGAGACGAATCCTACCGTGCGGCCGCCCCTGGCAGAACTGATCCGGGAGGCCGGCATCGACTGGCTGCAGAAACGGGCGGAGACAGCCGGATTCCGCTTCGCGCCGGAGGCGGTGCGGGTGGATGGCTACCGCCAGCACCGCAGCCGTCGGGGCGGTCGGGAGATCCGCTTCAGCACCCTGGATTTCACCGGCCTGCTCACCGTTACCGAACCCGACATCTTTCTCCACAAGCTGCAACAGGGCATCGGCCCGGCCAAGGCGTTCGGCTGCGGACTGATGCTGGTGAGGCGGGTCTGATGCTCCCGCCCCTCAAACCCATCGCCATGAAGGAGCGCGTTTCCCTCTTGTTCATCGAGAAGGGCGAGATCGACGTCATCGACGGTTCCTTCGTGGTGGTGGACAAGAACGGCGTCCGCACTCAGATCCCCGTCGGTGCCATCGCCTGCATCATGCTCGAACCGGGCACCCGGGTCTCCCACCGCGCCGCCGCCCTCGCCGCCCGGGTCGGCACCCTGCTGGTCTGGGTGGGCGAGGCCGGAGTACGGCTCTATGCCTCGGGACAGCCGGGCGGCGCCCGTTCCGACCGCCTGCTCTACCAGGCGCAACTGGCTCTGGACGAGAAGGCGCGGCTCAAGGTGGTGCGCAAGATGTATGAACTGCGTTTCGGGGAAAGGCCGCCGGAGCGCCGCAGCGTGGAACAACTGCGCGGCATCGAAGGGGCGCGGGTACGCAAGATGTATCACCTGCTGGCGCGCCAGTACGGCGTGAAGTGGCGCCGCCGCGACTACGACCCGGAAGTCTGGGACGCCAGCGACCTGCCCAATCGTTGCCTGTCCGCCGCCACCGCCTGCCTCTACGGCATCACCGAGGCCGCGGTGCTGGCGGCCGGTTACGCCCCGGCGGTCGGTTTCATCCACACCGGCAAGCCGCTGTCCTTCGTCTACGACATCGCCGACATCTTCAAATTCGACACCGTCGTGCCGCTGGCCTTCCGCATCGCCGCCAAAAACCCCCGCGAGCCGGAACGGCAGGTCCGCCTGGGCTGCCGTGATCTGTTCCGCCAGAAAAAATTGCTCAAACGCATCATCCCCACCATCGAGCAGATTCTGGCCGCCGGCGGTCTGGAACCGCCGAAGCCACCCAAAGACGCCCTTCCGCCCGCCATCCCCAACCCGGAGTCCCTCGGCGATGCTGGTCATCGTGGTTGAGAACGCCCCGCCCCGGCTCCGCGGCCGTCTCGGCGTGTGGCTCACCGAAGTGCGCGCCGGCGTCTACGTGGGCAACCTGTCGCGCCGGGTGCGGGAAATGATCTGGAGCCAGGTGGAAGCCGGCATCGAGGACGGCAACGCGGTCATGGTCTGGAGCACCAATACGGAATCCGGCTTCGACTTCCTCACTGTGGGAAAAAACCGCCGCATTCCCGTCGAACTGGACGGCCTCAAACTGGTATCCTTTCTACCGGAACCGGAGGAAGGGGAAAAAAGCGGTTGGTAACCATGCTCTTTGACAATCCGGCCAAAATAAAATCTTTTCAAAATCATAATGTTACACAAAGCTCCAACATCCGGTTTCACCGGTACGTTTCGTGGGCTTCCAAATCTGCTTGGAATTCATAAACTTGGAAGAAGTGCGTTCCCCGCATCCGCGGGGATGAACCGCCCGCATGGATGCAATCCACTCGTCTTTTCCAGCGTTCCCCGCATCCGCGGGGATGAACCGGCGGCGATGGCGCCCAGGATTTCGAAGGCGTCGCGTTCCCCGCATCCGCGGGGATGAACCGTCGACATCTTTCCGCAGATCAAAATCCTCCGCTAGAAAAGCCGGCATCATTAGAATTTACCGAATTTCTTCTCAACCAATGAGCGCCGCCCCATGAAT
>JALSGR010000068.1 GCA_026982635.1 Methylothermaceae bacterium
TGTTCGATTTCTCCGCCGATCTTTACGGACGGCGACTGGAGATCTTCTTCCATCATAGATTGCGCGACGAGCGGCGCTTTCCCTCGGTCGAGGCGTTGCAACGGCAAATTCGACAAGACGCGGCCCAGGCCCGCCAGTGGTTTAGACACAAGGAATCCTTATGGACTACAAACGCACTTTGAACCTTCCGAAAACCGATTTCCCCATGCGCGCCAATCTGGCCAAGCGCGAGCCGGAGCGCCTGGCGCGCTGGCAGGCGATGGATCTGTACCGCAAGGTCAGGGAACGCTTCGCCGGACGGCCCAAATTCGTCCTCCACGACGGCCCGCCCTATGCCAACGGTCCCATTCACATCGGCCATGCGGTCAACAAGATCCTCAAGGATTTCATCGTCAAATCCAAGGCGTTGAGCGGCTTCGACGCCCCTTACGTGCCGGGCTGGGACTGCCACGGCCTGCCCATCGAACTGCAGGTGGAAAAGCAGGTGGGAAAGGCCGGGGGCAAGGTGACGCCGGCCGAGTTCCGGGCCGCCTGCCGGGAATACGCCCGCTCCCAGGTGGAGTTGCAGCGCCGGGATTTCATCCGCCTGGGGGGGTTGGCGGACTGGCACCGTCCCTATCTGACCATGGCGCCTGCCTTCGAGGCCGACATCCTGCGCGCCTTCGGCCGGATTCTCGAGCAAGGTCACGTCAGCCGCGGCGCCAAGCCGGTGTATTGGTGCACCGACTGCGGTTCCGCCCTGGCGGAGGCCGAGGTGGAGTACGAGAACAAGCGTTCCCCCGCCATCGACGTGCGTTTCCGGGTGGTCGACGAGGGGGATTTTCTGAGCCGCTGCCATCACGTTCCCGGCCACGAGGGCGAAGGTCCGGTCTCGGTGGTGATCTGGACCACCACCCCCTGGACCCTGCCGGCGAACCGGGCGGTCGCCCTCCATCCGGATCTGGAGTATGCCCTGGTGCAGTGCCGCGGCGAACGGGGTCCCGAGCGTCTCCTGATCGCCGAGGGACTGCTCAAGGAAGTCATGGGACGCTACGGCATCGAGGATTACCGGGTCATCGCCTATTGTCGCGGCCGGGATCTGGAAGGGGTCGAACTGCGGCATCCTTTCTACGATCGCCGGGTCCCCGTCGTCCTGGGGGAACACGTGACCCTGGAGGCGGGGACCGGGGCCGTCCACACCGCCCCCGGCCACGGTGAGGACGACTACGTGGTGGGGCGCAAATACGGTCTGCCGGTGGACAATCCGGTGGGTCCGGACGGCCGCTTCCTGTCCACCACCCCGCTGTTCGCCGGCGAGCACGTCTTCAGCGCCAACGATCACGTCATCGAGATCCTCAAGGCGCGGGGCGCCCTGATCCACGAAGAGGTGATCGAGCACAGCTACCCCCATTGCTGGCGCCACAAGACCCCGATCATCTTCCGGGCCACTCCCCAGTGGTTCATCGCCATGGATAAGAAGGGGCTGCGGCGCAAGGCGCTGGCGGAAATCGAACGGGTGCGCTGGATTCCCGACTGGGGCCAGGCCCGCATCGAGGCCATGGTGGCGAACCGTCCGGACTGGTGCATTTCCCGTCAGCGCAACTGGGGGGTGCCGATCGCGGTGTTTCTGCACAAGGAAAGCGGCGAGCTGCATCCGCGCACCCCAGAGTTGATCGAGGCGGTCGCCCGGCGGATGGAGGAAGGGGGGATCGACGCCTGGTTCGAGCTCGATCCCGCCGAATTGCTGGGTCCCGAGGCCGAGCAGTACCACAAGAGCACCGACATCCTCGACGTCTGGTTCGATTCCGGGGTGACCCACGAATGCGTCCTGCGCCGGCGTGAGGAATTGGGTTTTCCGGCGGACATGTATCTGGAGGGCTCCGATCAGCACCGGGGTTGGTTCCAGTCGTCGCTGCTCACGTCGGTGGCCATTCACGGCCGGGCCCCTTATCGTCAGGTGCTGACCCACGGGTTCACCGTGGACGAGAAGGGCTACAAGATGTCCAAGTCCCGCGGCAATGTGGTGGCGCCCCAGCAGGTGATGGACCGACTCGGTGCCGATGTCCTCCGGTTGTGGGTGGCCGCCACCGACTACCGGGGGGAGATGGCGGTCTCCGACGAAATCCTGAAGCGTACCGCCGACGCCTATCGGCGGTTGCGCAACACGGCCCGGTATCTGCTCGCCAACATGACCGGATTCGATCCGGAGCGCCACATGGTGCCCCACGAGCGCATGCTGGCCCTGGACCGCTGGGCGGTGGACCGGGCCTGGCAACTGCAGCAGGCGGTCGTCGCCGCCTACGACAACTATCAGTTCCACCAGGTCTATCAGAAGGTGCACAACTTCTGCGCCGTGGACATGGGCGGTTTCTATCTCGACGTCATCAAGGACCGCCAGTACACCTGCCAGACCGACAGCCTGGCGCGGCGCTCGGCCCAGAGCGCCATGTATCACATCGCCGAGGCCCTGGTGCGCTGGCTGGCGCCGATCCTGAGCTTCACCGCCGATGAAATCTGGGAATACCTGCCCGGGAAACGGGACGAATCGGTATTCCTGGTCACCTGGTACGAGGATCTACAGGCATTGCCGGACGATCTTCCCATGAACCGCGCCTTCTGGGACCGGGTGCTGCAGGTGCGTGAGGCGGTTTCCAAGGAGTTGGAGCGGGTCCGGGAACGGGGCGACATCGGCTCCTCCCTGGAAGCGGAGGTGACGTTGTACTGCGACGATTCCCTGGCCGAGCTGTTGGGACGGCTGGGGGACGAGTTGCGCTTCGTCCTGATCACTTCCAAGGCGGCGGTTCGTCCGCTGGATCAGGCCCCGGCTACGGCGGTGGCCGCCGAAACCCTGTCCGGTCTCAAGATCGTGGTCGAGCCGTCCCCCCATCCCAAATGCGTCCGGTGCTGGCACCGCCGCGAGGACGTGGGGAGCCACCCGGAACACCCCGAATTGTGCCGCCGTTGCGTCGACAATGTCGTCGGCGGCGGGGAAGTGCGCCGCTATGCTTAGATTTCTCGGCTGGCTGGGACTGGCCGCCGTCGTCGTTCTTTTCGACCAGTTGACCAAAGCCTGGGTGGTCTCTGCCTTGCCGTTGCGCCGGCGGATCGACCTGGCGCCGTTCTTCGGCCTGACTCATGTCCACAACACCGGCGCCGCCTTCAGCTTTCTTTCCGACGCCGGCGGTTGGCAACGCTGGTTCTTCCTGGGCCTGGCCCTGGTGGCCAGCGTGGTGATCGTCGTCTGGCTGCGGCGTCTGCCGAGGGACGCCCACCGGGAGGCGGCCGGGCTGAGTCTGGTGCTGGGCGGGGCGCTGGGGAATTTCATCGACCGCCTGCGCTACGGCTACGTGATCGATTTTCTCGATTTCCACCTGGGCCGGTGGCATTGGCCGGCGTTCAATCTGGCCGACACCGCCATCAGCCTGGGTGTGGCGCTCTTGCTTTGGGAGGCCCTGCGGGGCCGGGAATCCGACACAGTGACCGGGGAGAGACATGGCCGTTGACGCACGGAAACGCCAGAAGAAATTGCAGCGCAAGGCGCAGAAGCGCAAACGAAAACTGACTGCCAAGAAAACGGAGCAGACTGCCGGACTGCGGCCGGAGAAGTATCTGCGCTATCCTGTCCTCGAATGTCTGGTGGGGGACAGTATCGATCAGGTGGGCATGGGCAGCGTGTTGCTGGCCCGGGAGACTCCCTATGCCGAGGTGGCCGTGAGTGC
This sequence comes from Methylothermaceae bacterium, assembly GCA_026982635.1. Classification (GTDB taxonomy): domain Bacteria; phylum Pseudomonadota; class Gammaproteobacteria; order Methylococcales; family Methylothermaceae; genus Methylohalobius. The sequence continues at coordinate 3,699 of JALSGR010000068.1, forward strand.
CTTCGTCGTGGACGTGTATTGCCTCGGGGTCAAGGAGGCCTTTTTCACCGTCATGCGCAAGGCCGACTACCTCGGTAAGCTCAAGCCCATGCTGACCAAGACCCACGCCGAGGCCGGCGTTCGCCTGGTGGAACCCGCCTGTGCCCGCAAACTGCTGCAGGGGGCGGTGGCCTATGCCGAGTCGCTCGGTTTCGAGCCGGCCGAGGATTATTGGCGGGCGGAAAAACTGTTCGGCGACGCCGATCCGGCCGCCTGTGAAACCGAATATACCTATGGCCATGAAGGCAGGCCCTGTTACGTCCAGGGCCCCAACGACGACCTCAAGACCGTCCGTTACGTCATCGAGCGTTTGACCGAACGCCTCGGCGAAGGCAATTTCGACTACGTCATCGAAATCGACGGCGAGCAGCAGGCCAGCCGGCCGGAATTGCTCGAATAACGGCCCGTCCGCCGTTCCCGGCCCGTTCTTCTGCTAGCCTTAAGACCAGGGAGGGAGATCTG
>JALSGR010000069.1 GCA_026982635.1 Methylothermaceae bacterium
GGGAGATGGCCGCCACCGCGCGCCAGCGGGCGGTGAACATGGGGTTGTCGAGAACCGCCTGGGCGAGGAGTTGAGCGACGGTGGCGCTGGTGAGAAAGTCGCGGACGCTTTCCAGGGGAAAGCTTTGTCCGGCGCCCAGGGACAGCAGCAGGGCGTCTTCGGTGGCGGCGGCCTGGAGCTCGAAGTTGAAGCGGCGGCAGAAACGTTTGCGCAGGGCCAGGCCCCAGGCCCGGTTGATGCAGCTGCCGTAAGGGCTGTGGATCACCAGATGGAGATCGCCGGCCTCGTCGAAGAAGCGTTCCAGGACGATGTGGTGCCGGGTCGGCATAAGACCCAGGGCGTGGCCGGCGGCGGCGAGATAGTCCACCGCCTGGCGGACGGCTTCCGGGTTGACGGGCAGGCGTCGCCGCAGCCAGGCGTAGACCGGTTCCAGGTAGGGGGAGGTCGGGACCTGGCCGTCCGGCCCGGGTACGCCCTTCAGTCCGGTCCCCGGCCTCCCGGTGGCAGCATCGACCTGCTGGAAGACTTTCTCCCGCAGCCGGGAGACGGCGGCGGCGAGGACGTCGCTGCGTCCCGGCGCCTCGCCGAACCAGAAGGGGATCGTCGGCGGCAGGCCCTGAGCGTCTTCCACCCGCAGGCCGTCCTTTTCCAGCCGCAGCACCCGCCAACTGGCGTTGCCGAGCTGGAAGATGTCGCCGGCCAGGCTTTCGATGGCGAAATCTTCATCGACGCTGCCGATCACCTCGCCGGACGGCTCCACGACGACGCGGTAATCGGCGTTGTCGGGAATCGCCCCGCCGCAGGTGACCGCGGTCAGACGGGCGCCGCGGCGGGCGCGCAGACGGCCCCGGAGGCGGTCGCGGTGGAGGTGGGCGCCGCGGCGGCCCCGGGAGGTGGCGTAACCTTCGGCGAGCATGGCGATCACCTGATCGAAGCGTTCGCGGGACAGTTCCCGGTAGGGAGCGGCACGGCATACCAGGCCGTATAGCTCGTCCTCGGCGAAGTCCTCCATCGCCACGGCGGCGACGATCTGCTGGGCGAGCACGTCCAGGTGGGGGCGGGCGATGCGGCAGGTTTCCAGTTCACCGCGGCGCACGGCGTCGATCAGGGCCAGCGCGGTGACCAATTCGTCGCGGGTGGTGGGAAACAGCCGGCCCTTGGGGGTGCGGTCGAGGGCGTGACCGGCGCGGCCGCACCGCTGCAGCCAGGTGGCCACCGAGTCGGTGATCCCCAGTTGGCACACCAGATCGACTTCGCCGATGTCGATGCCCAGTTCCAGGGAGGCGGTGGCCACCAGCGCCCGCAGTTCCCCAGCCTTGAGGCGGTGTTCGGCCGTCAGGCGCTGGTGGCGGGACAGGCTGCCGTGGTGGGCGGCTATCCGCTCCTCCCCCAGACGCTCGCTCAGGGCGCGGGCGACCCGTTCGGCCTGGCGGCGGGTGTTGACGAAGATCAGGGTGGTGCGGTGGTCGCCGATCAGCGCCGCCATGCGGTCGTAGAGGGATTTGGCCGCTTCCTGGGACAGGACCGCTTCGAGGGGCATTTCCGGCAGCTCGATGTCCAGGTCCAGACGGCGCCGGTGGCCGGTGTCGACGATGGTGCAGCGTGTCGCTGGAATGGCGCCGAGGAGGAAGCGGGCCACGGTGGTCGGCGGTTTCTGGGTGGCGGACAGGCCGATGCGGGTGAATTCGCGCCCGACCAGACGCTGCAGCCGTTCCAGCGACAGGGCCAGATGGGCGCCGCGTTTGTCGCCGATGACGGCGTGAATCTCGTCGACGATCACGGTTCGCACCGTGCGCAGCATCCGCCGGCCGCTTTCCGAGGTCAGGAGAATGTAGAGGGATTCCGGGGTGGTGACCAGGATGTGGGGGGGACGTCTGGCCATGGCTCGCCGGGCCGTGGCGCCGGTGTCGCCGGTGCGGCACTGGGCGCGGATGGCGGCGGCCGCCGGCAGGCGGGTCTGGATGGCGCGCAGGGGATGGTCCAGGTTCTTTTCCACGTCGTGGCTCAAGGCTTTCAGGGGGGAAACGTAGAGCACCTGGACCCCGTCTTCCAGACGACCGGCCTCGGCCTGACGCACCAGGTCGTCGATGGCGGTCAGGAAGGCGGCCAGGGTCTTGCCCGAACCGGTGGGGGCGGCGATGAGGACATGACGGCCTCGGCGCAGGGCTTCCCAGGCCCGGCGTTGGCAGGGGGTGGCTTCGGCGAAGGCGTCTCGGAACCAGGCGGCGACGGTGGGGTGAAAAGCGGTCAAGACGGTATCGGTCTTCGCGGAGATTGACGTGGCATTTTGCCCGATCTCGGGTAAGTTATCCATTTTTCGAATTCAAGGGGAAATCGTTCATGAACGACTCGGAGCGTTTGAGACAGCGATTGACGACGGTCGCCGCCAAACTGGGACTGGCGGAGACCAGACGGCATATCTTTCTCTGTTGTGACCAGAGCGAGGCCAAGTGTTGTAGCCGGGAGGCCGGGCTGCGCTCCTGGGACTATCTCAAGCGCCGCCTGAACGAGTTGGGGCTGGCGGGGCGGGGTGGCGTGCAGCGGACCAAGGCCAACTGTCTGCGGGTGTGCATCGCCGGTCCCGTCGCCGTCGTCTATCCCGACGGGGTCTGGTATCACTCCTGTTCGCCGGCGGTGTTGGAACGCATCATTCAGGAGCATCTGGTCGGCGGCCGGGTGGTGAAGGAATTCGCCTTCGTCGATCCCGGCGATTCCCGCTAGGAAACGCACCGTTTCCCGGGACTCGGAACGAAAAACCGGCGCCTGGTTTGATGTGCGTCAAAATGCGCTGCCGGGGAAACGCTATCTTGATACCCAAGCCTCCTTCCTGTCGTGATTTACGGATTTTCAGCCATTTATCCTCTGGGAAGGGTTGGAGCGGGTGCCAGGTGCCCCGCTCTTTTTTTTGCCCGCCGCCTTCGTTGTTCGGGCAACCGTTTTGTGATGTAATACGGCGGGTTTTGCCTAGGGCCCGGATGACTCCGAAGGGGGGAGGAGCGGGTCGGTTTTTTTGCCATCAATCCTTCTTCAAACAGGCTGGACGACATGCTGATAAAGATCAAAAAAGGGTTGGACTTGCCCGTGGCGGGCGAGCCCGAGCAAAAGATCTACGAAGATGGGGGCGAAATCCGGACGGTCGCGTTGATCGGCCTGGATTTCATCGGCCTTCGCCCCTCGCTCCAGGTTCAGGTGGGGGACCGGGTCAAGCTGGGGCAACCCCTGTTCCTCGACAAGAAGCACCCCGAAATTCGCTTCACCGCACCGGGGTGCGGCAAGGTGGTCGCCATCAACCGTGGCGCGAAGCGGGTCCTGCAGTCCGTCGTCATCGAGCTGGAAGGCGACGAGGAGGAAACCTTTTCCGCCTGGCCGGCCGACCGGCTGGCGGACCTGACGGCGGACCAGGTCAAGGAGAATCTGCTCAAATCCGGCCTGTGGACCCGTTTTCGCACCCGTCCCTACAGCAAGGTGCCGATGCCCGACACCGAGCCCCATTCCATCTTCGTCACCGCCATCGACACCAATCCGCTGGCGGCCGATCCGGCGGTGGTGGTGTCCGAGCGGGTGGAGGATTTCCGCAACGGCCTGGCGGTGATCGGCCACCTGACCAAGGGCAAGGTTTTCGTCTGCAAGTCGGCGGCGGCCGACGGCTTTCCGGCGGTGGCGACGGGCAACGTGGAGGTGGTGGATTTCGAGGGACCCCATCCGGCCGGCCTCGCCGGCACCCACATTCACTTCCTCGATCCGGTGCACGCGGAAAAGACCGTCTGGTACCTGGACTATCAGGCGGTGCTGGCGATCGGCGCCTTGTTCACCACCGGCCGGCTCGACGTGGAGAAGGTGGTCTCCCTGGCCGGTCCGATGGTCAAGCGCCCACGGTTGCTCAGGACCCGGATGGGCGCCAGCATCGAGGATCTGACTCGGGGTGAGATCGACACCGACAAGCCCGTGCGGGTGATATCCGGTTCCATTCTCAACGGCCGCCGCGCCCGGGAATGGTCGGCTTATCTGGGCCATTACCACAATCAGATCAGCGTGCTGGAGGAGTATCACCCCCGCGAACTGTTGGGCTGGATCGAGATGAAAGGCGGCGATCACAAGTTCTCGCTGCTCAACGTGTTCCCACTGCGGCGGAAAAAGCCGGAAAAGTACCGTCTGACCACGGCGCGCTTCGGCAGCCCCAGGG
>JALSGR010000070.1 GCA_026982635.1 Methylothermaceae bacterium
ACTGCCCTCCTTGTAAGGGAGAGAAGTTGGGGAAGAGGGCGGAGGTTCATTGCTGGCAGCGGACATGGTGCCGCCTTGCCTTGCCGATCCGGCGCTCCCCTCCCCCTCTGGGGGAGGGGTCGGGGGAGAGGGTGGTTGTTTCTCTGCCGTGGAATGCGCCGCTCGCCCAACGTGTCCCCGTCCATCGGCCAGCAGGGTGTGTACCAGATCCCAAAGGATGTGATAACAGGCCACGTGGACCTCCTGAACGCGGTGGATGGAATCCGTCTCCACCACCAGGCAATGGTCGACCAAGCCGCTGGCGCGCATCCGGCCACCGTCGCCGCCGGCCAGGCCCAGCGTGGTCAGCCCCATTTCCTTGGCCTTGGCGTAGGCGGCCAGGAGGTTCTCGGAATTGCCGCTGGTGGAAAAACCGATCAGCCCGTCTCCGGGCCGGGCGTGGGCCTCGAGCTGGCGCACGAAGACGTGCCGGACGCCCACGTCGTTGGCGACGGCCGACAACATGGCCTGGTCCATGACCAGATTCATGGCCGCCAGGGCCGGCCGCCCCGCCGTGATCGGGTGCTGGAACTCGACGGCGAAATGGGCGGCGTCGCAGCTCGATCCGCCGTTACCCATGGAAAACATCTTGCCGCCCCCGGCATAGACGGCGGCGACGGCGCGGGCGGCCTCGATCAGCGCCTCGGCGTTGGCCTCGAAGAAGGCCTGCTTGACTGAAACGCTGTGTTGCGCCTTGCGACGCACCGATTCCAGCAGCGCCGCCCGTTCCCCGGCGGGATCCTTGCGGCCGCCGTGCAGAAAGGGATAGAGTTCGGACAGCGGATCGCCCATCGTCACAGCGTGCTTTGGCGCATGGCTTCCAGTTCGGCCTGGGCTTCGCCCAGCTCCTGCAGCAGCGCCAGCGTCTTGTGGGCTTCCGTCTCGTCGATACGGCTCATGGCGAAGCCCACGTGCACCAGCACCCAGTCACCGACGCAGGCCGCCGGCGGATGGTCCTCGTCGACGATGCAGGCGATGTTGACGGTACGCAGAACCCCGGCCACGTTCACCTTGGCCTGACGGGCGTCGGCATCGATGATTTCCACGATCTGTCCGGGAATACCGAGACACATGACGATTCACCTCTCAACGGAATGACGAAGTTGCCGGGCGGCCCCCACCACGGCCTGCCCCAGGGCCAGGCCGCCGTCGTTGGCGGGTGTGTGACGATGGGTCAACACCCGGTAGCCGAGACGGCGCAGCCGCCCGGCGACCTGTTCCAACAGCGTGGCGTTCTGGAACACGCCGCCGGTCAGAACCACGGTGTCGAGGATGCACCCATCTTCCGCCCGGGTCAACCGGTACACCATATGCACGATGACCCGGGCCAGACCTTTGTGGAAGCGCGCCGCCATCACACCGGGCGGCGTGTTCAGGAGCAGGTCGCCGAGCAGCGCCTGCCACATGGCCAACGGCTCGACATAGGGCAGCCCTTTTCCGCCCAGGCGCGGCACCGCGAACGGGTAGGCCAGCTCGTCGCTTTCATTTTCCAGAACGTCCCGGTCCACCAGTGCTTCCAGTTCGACCGCCGCCTGACCTTCGTAGCCGGCCCGTTCCCGGCACACGCCGATGGCGGCGGCGACCGCGTCGAACAACCGCCCGCAGGACGAGGCGATTGGACAATTGATGCCGGACTTCAGCATGGCGGCCAGGGTGGCCAGCGGTTTCGACTCCAGGAAGCGGGTCAGTTCCAGTTCACCGTAGTTCATCTTGTAGCGCGGCCAGCCCAGACCGGCCATCAGGTGCGCCCACATGTTGCGCCACGGCTCGCGTATGGCCTGGACCCCGCCGGGCATGGCCACCGGCTTGAAGGTGCCCAACCGCTCGTACCCGAAATAATCCGCGCGCAGGAATTCACCGCCCCACAGCGTGCCGTCGTCACCGTAGCCCAGACCATCCAAGGCGACACCGAGCACGGGCCCCGCGTCCACCGGCCAACCGTTGTCGGCCAGGCACGCGGCCACGTGGGCGTGATGGTGTTGAACCTCGATCAGCGCCAGCCCATCGGCGGCGGCCCGTTCCCGACCCAGTTTCGCCGATAGGTATTCGGGGTGACGGTCGATGACGAGCGCCTGCGGCGTATGCTGGAAAAGCTCGGCGTAGAGCGCCAGATTGCGCCGGTAGTCCTGCCAGGTGGCGGCGTCCTCCAGGTCGCCCATGTGCTGGGACAGGATCGCTTGGCCGTCCTTGACCAGGCAGAAAGTGTTCTTCAGTTCACCGCCCAGCGCCAGTAGAGGGGGCGACGCCTCCAGCCCCGGCGGCAGCGCGAGGGGTGCCGGGGCGTAGCCGCGCGCCCGGCGCAGCAGCCGGGGTGCACCGTCCATCACCCGCACCACCGAATCGTCCACCCGGTTGACGATCTCCCGGTCGTGGAGCAGCAACCAGTCGGCGATGCCGCCGAGACGGGCCCGGGCGTCGGCGTCGTCGATGCACTGGGGCTCCTCGGATCGGTTGCCCGAAGTCATCACCACCGGCCGATCCATGCGTTTGAGCAGCAGGTGGTGCAGGGGGGTGTAGGGCAGCATGAAACCGAGCGTGCGCTGACCCGGCGCCACCGCCGGCGCCAGGTCGGTGTCCGAGCGGGCAGTCAGGATCACGATCGGCGCTTCGGGCGAATTCAACAGGCGTTCTGCTTCCGTATCGACCTCGCAGTAACGCCGAACGATGTCCAGATCGCGCGCCATCAGGGCGAACGGTTTGCCGAAGCGCCGCTTGCGGGCGCGCAACCGCTCGACGGCCTCGGCATGGGTGGCGTCGCAGGCCAGGTGAAAGCCACCCAGCCCTTTGATCGCCACGATCTCGCCGCGCTGCAGCAGCGTGCAAGCGGCATCCACGTCGTCGAGCTGGGTCAGGGCGTCGGTACTGAAGGCACGGCCGTCGGCGCGCTCCAGCCACAGCCGTGGCCCACAGACGTGGCAGGCGTTGGGCTGGGCGTGGAAGCGGCGGTCGGCCGGGTTCTCGTATTCGGCCCGACAGTCCGGGCACATGGGGAAGTCCGCCATGCTGGTGTTGGCGCGGTCGTAGGGGATGGCGCGCACGATGGACAGCCGCGGCCCGCAATGGGTGCAATTGGTAAAGGGATAGCGGTAGCGGCGGCTGAACGGACTCAGGGTGTCCTCGACACAGGCCGGGCAGGTGGCCGCGTCCGGCACCACGCCGGTGTGAGCGGCGGTGGCGACGCTGGTGTCGATCACGAATTCCCCGGCGGGCGCTTCCCCGTTCACCGGCTCGCACTCGATGGCATCGATCCGCGCCAGCGGCGGGCACTCCGTGCGCAGCCGTTCGAGCAGGGCCTCGATGGCGCCGGCTTCCCCCCAGGCGACGATCAGCACGCCGTCGCCGTCGTTGCGCACCGAACCGGCCAGCCCCAGCTCGCGGGCGATCCGCCACACCGTCGGCCGGAAACCGACGCCTTGCACCAGGCCGCGTACCCGGATGCGGGCACCGGCGGACGGTGTCAGGAGACTTGTGTGCGAATCGGCGGTGTCGGCCACCACAGACCTTCTCCCCAAGATCTAGTCCACAGCCGCGCTGAAATTCCTAACAATAGAGTAAAAGTGGAGAAATTTCACCATGCGTGAACGAAAAAGCTGACGGATCGATTTGACAGCCACCGGCGGCTGAACGGAAAAATCCCGCAGGCGATGGCGTCCGCGCCGCTTGGGAATCGCGACGGGTGATGATAAGCTGAAGGCAAATTGATCCAGGGGCGCTTCGTGTCCGATTCCGGTTTCACCGCCAAGCCGTCCTCCGTCGGCACCGATACCCAGGAAGGCACCTGAGATGCGCTCCCCCTTCTCACTCCTGCATTTCCTGCTGTTCTTCTTTCTCCTGGTCTTCCTGCTGACCTTCATCCAGCTGCAGCTGATCACCCTGTCGTTCGAGCGCCTGGGACTGTCGCCGCAAGCCACCTTGACGATGCTGCTGGGATCGCTGTTGGGGAGCTGGATCAACCTGCCGCTGTTCCGCATCCGTAGCCAGGCGCCGCCGGAAATCGTCGAAACGCCCTTCGGTCTGCTACGTCCGCCGGCCGCCTCTTTCGCCGGCTATACCGTGATCGCCGTCAACGTCGGCGGCTGCCTGGTGCCGCTCCTGTTTTCCGCCTATCTCATGCGTCGCCTGGATCTGC
>JALSGR010000071.1 GCA_026982635.1 Methylothermaceae bacterium
CCGCCAGGGCGGCGATTTCTCCCAGCACCGTGTTCAGTTCCTCGCCCTGACCGGGGATGGTCTTCCTGAGGCGGTCGACGAGGCGCCGGGCGGCGTCGTGCTCCTGGTGGCGGTGGCGGTGCCACAGCCACAAGACCGCCGCCAGCACCGCCAGGGCCAGAGCCAGCGCCTCGACGACGAACGCCAGCACCAGGGGGTCGATTGCGATGGGATTGGTCATTCGCCCAGACGCTCCAGTAATGCTTGCCGTCGTTTTTCATTCTGCTTCGCCAGCCAGCGCCAGGCGAGAAAGCCCAGCAGGGCCAGGATCAAATTGCCGGCGCCGGCGATGGCCGCCGCCCGCCACCAGCCGGGCGGGCTGTCCTCCTCGAGCAGCTCCTCCTCCAGTTCGGCTTCCGGGTCCTCCTCCTCGACCGTTTCCGGCTCTTCCGCCTCGGTCGGGGAGGCGGCCCGGACCTCGAGGGTCAGGGGCTTGAAGGCGAGGGGCAGGGGATGGCCGGCGTGATCCCGGGCTTCCGCTTGCAGGGTGACCGTCACCGCCTCGGCCCCTACCGGGATGCGCCCTTCCCAGTGGCCCTCCCCGATGGGGACGAAGGAAATCGGTCGGCCGTCTTCCGGCACCGCGGTGGCTCGGAAGCTTTTCAGGTCGATCACGTGGGGGTCCGGGATCAGGCGCACGACCGCCTCCCCGCCCACCTGCGCCGGGAGGGAGAGGTCGAGCTCGACCGGATTGGCGATGACCTCGACGCTCTGTTCCCAGCGGCGCTGGAAGGTCTTGCTCGCCGCCGTGAGCGTGAAGGTGTAGGTGCCCGGCTGGGACGGCGGTTCCAGGGTGGCGGTGAACACCCCGGGATCTTCCGCCGGGCTCAAAGGCCACTGGGCGGATTCGTCGTCTTTCCGGCGTAGGTGGAACTGAACTAGGCGGAGAAAGTTCTCCCGGGTGATGCGCCGGTCGTGGTCGGTCAGCTCCGCTGCCACGGTCAGGGATTCGTCGCTGACCAGGTAATTGGGCAGCGGCTCGACCTGGAGCTTGAGATCGGTGACGATCATCACCTGGTTGTCCGGATCCAGCCGGGCGATCAGTTGCCACTGGCCGGGCATCGGATCGGCGACGGTGATCAGGTCGTAGTTGGCCTCCCGGTGCCAGCGCACCGATTCCGGGTGGTTCTCGAAGGTCCAGCGCTGGCCGCTGGGCTTGACCAGCTCCGTGGGCGGGCTGTCCGGCCGGCGGAACACCAGCAGGGAGAACTCCCGGACCCCGGTATCCACCTGGAAGCGGTTGTTCTCCAGGGGCAGGGTGTCCCGGGGGACCGCCTTCTTGAAGATTTTGAGGAAAGAGCGGTGCAGCTGGTCGGCCGAGGCGGCGACCTCGTTCCAGCCGTCGGTAGCCACCGCCAGCTGCTTGAGGAGGGCGTGATCGGCCTGGTCGGAAAGGGCGATGGTGTACAGGTGCACCTTGGCGCGCTGCAGTTCGGGCAGCACCCGGGTCAGCAGGCGCTGGCGGGAGGCGGCGTCGGCGTCGGCACCGCCTGCCACGTCCACCATGCCGTCGGTCAGCAGGATCAGGTGACGGTTGCCGTCCGCCGCCTTCGCCCGCCACTCCCGGGTGACGGCGATCAGGGCCTTTTCCACGTGGGTGAGGCGGCCGTCGGCGTGAATGCGCGCGCTCGATTGCTGGGCCTGCCGTTTCCAGCCATCGTCCACCGCGGCGGGCGGGATCAGGGGCTCGACGTCGTCGGCGAACAGCCAGACCCCGGCGCGGGTGTCCGGGGGCAGCAGTTCGAGCAGCAGTTTCAGGGCGGGAACGCGCAGGTTGTGGGGGTCGGTCTGCTTCATGCTGCCGGACACGTCGATGAGCACGCGGACCTCCTCCCCGGCTCGGGCCAGGGGGAGGAGGGTCCAGAAAAGCAGCAGCAGGTACGGAATACGCACGGGGTGGTCCATCCTTCCGGTTTTTCCCTGAAGGATAGACCAGATCGGCGGGAACGGCGCCGGTCAGCCCTCCGCCTGCATGGCGCGGATGAAGGTGTCCGCCTCGGCGATGGCCCGTTCCATTTCCTTGATCAGGGCGGCGACGTCGTCCTCGATCCGATCCAGTTCACCCTGGAGGGAGGCGATGGCCCGGGCGTTGAGGTTGTGCTTGAGGAACAGCACCCGGTCGTGGAACATGGCCAGTACCGGGTCCATCTTCGCCGCCGCCCGCTTCATCGCCGCGATCAGGCGCTGGTAGCGGCGCCGGGTTTCGGCCAGTTGGCGGGCGCTTTGGGCCCGTAGGGAGGGGTTCTGGTACTGGGCCAGCTCTTCCTGCCATTCCTCGAACAGGGCCTCGGCCACGTCCTCGATGTCGGCGATGCGTTTGCGCACCGCTTCGGCCTTGTCGGCGCTGGCCTCGTAAGCGGCGGCCAGTTCCTCGTACTTGTCCTGCAGGTCGCCGCCGTGGAATTGGGTCAGGGCGGAGAATTTCTCCAGGGCGGTGCGGAACTGTTCCTTGGCCTCGTCCTGTTCCTCGCGGGCCTTTTCGATGCGGTGGACCAGGATGTCGCGTTTGTGGAAGCCGACCTTCTCCATGGCGCCGTAGTAGGCGGTGGAGCAGGCGGTCAGCAACAGGGACGTCAGCAAGACCAGATAGGGCATCGACTTCATTCCTCCCGTCGGTTCGCAGCATGGAGGCGCCACTATAGCCAACCGGGCGGTCGGGAGACAAGAACTTGTAAAAACGTGATCCTGGTCTAGGTTTGTCTTCAGGGAGGGAGAAACGTGATCCGGATCACTTGGTTATTGCTGCTGTCGATGCTGCTGGGCGGCTGCACCAGCCTGCCGAAGGACGAGCCGGCGCGTCATCTGACGCCGCCCGAGCCGGTGTCCGGCGCACCGCCCGAGCCGGTGTTGGCCCCGCCCCTGCCCGAGACCGAGCCGGCGGCCCCGGCGCGGCGCTTTTCCGCCGTGGTCACCGGGGTGCCGGTGCGCCAGTTGCTGTTCGCCCTGGCCCGCGACGCCGGCATCAATCTGGATCTGGCCCCCGGGGTCACGGGTAAGGTGACCCTGAACGCCATCGACCAGACCCTGCCCCAGATCCTCGAACGCCTGGCGCGCCAGGTGGATCTGCGCTACCGCTTCGAGGGGAACCTGCTCGTCGTCGAGCCCGATACCCCCTATTTCGAGCACTATCCCATCGCCTACGTCAACATCGAACGGGACAGCACCAGCCGGGTGGGGGTTTCCAACCGCATCGGTGCGGCCCAGGAAAGCGGTGGTCAGGCGGGGCAGGGCGGTGGTCAGGCGGGACAGAGCGGCGGCCAGGGGCAGAACGAATCGGCCACCTCGATCACTTCGACCTCCCGCAACCATTTCTGGGAGCGGTTGGTGACGGACCTGCGCGCCCTGATCGGCGCCCCCGAGGGCGGGGAGGGGCGGCCGGTGGAGATCGTCGCCCATCCCGAGAGCGCCATGCTCAGCGTCCGGGCCACCGCCCGCCAGCACAAAGCGATCCGCCGCTATCTGGATCGCCTCCTGGCGCGTTCCCGGCGTCAGGTGCTGATCGAGGCCACCGTGGTGGAGGTGGTGCTTCGGGACGAACATCAGGCGGGGGTCGATTGGGCCGCCATCAAGCGCGACATCATCGAGAACGGCGGCCAGCTAACCGCCTCCCAGGATCTCATCGGCACCAATCTGGCCGGCCCGCCGGTGTTCACCCTCGCCTACGCCGGCAAGAGCGTCGCCGCCCAGATCAAGATGCTGGCCCGTTTCGGCACCACCCGGGTGATCTCCAGCCCCCGGCTCATGGTGATGAACAATCAGACCGCCCTGCTGCGGGTGGTGGAAAACCGGGTGTATTTCACCACCACCGTGGACGTCAATCAGACCCAGGGGGTGAGCGTCACCACCACCGAGACCATTCCCCACACCGTGTCGGTGGGTTTCGTGATGAGCGTGACTCCCCAGATCGAGGACGACGATACCGTGATGCTCCACGTTCGCCCCACCCTGTCGCGTATCATCGGTTTCGTCAAGGATCCCAACCCGGCTTTGGCCCAGGTCGGGGTGGAAAGCCTGGTGCCGGAAGTGGCCGTCCAGGAGATGGAGTCGCTCCTCAAGCTCCAGGACGGCGACATCGGCATCATCGGCGGCCTGATGCAGGACGACCTCGACGATACCACCGCCGGGGTT
>JALSGR010000072.1 GCA_026982635.1 Methylothermaceae bacterium
ACACCGGTCTGATCGGAAACCCGGTTGATCGCCGCCACCTTGGCGATGGCGCTGGCGGCGGCCGCGGCGGTGGAAGCGTTGTCGTCCAGGGCGCTGGAGGCGGCGATGGCCACGCCGTTGATGATCAAGTCGCCGTTCTCGATACCCTTGAGATTAGTCGCGGTGGCATTGTAATCACCCGTGGCCGCCACCCCGACCGTGGTGCCGGCGCCCAGTTTGTCGATGGTCATCTTGCCGATCTGGAATTCGAAGGTCTCGCCCTTGTTGGCGCCGATCTGGAACACCTGCTTGCCGAAAGTGCCGTCGAGCAACTTGGTGCCGTTGAAGTTGGTCTGCTCGGCCACCCGCTGGATCTCGTCGATGAGCTGCTGGGCTTCGGCATTGAGCGACGCCCGGTCGCTGTCGCTGTTGGTGGCGTTGGCCGCCTGTACCGCCAACTCCCGCAGCCGCTGCAGGTTGTCGGTCATACTGCCCAGCGCCCCCTCGGCGGTCTGGGCCATGGAGATGCCGTCACCAGCGTTGCGCATCGCCACCGTCATCCCCCGGGTCTGGGTGTCGAAGCGGGTGGCGATGGCCAGGCCGGCCGAGTCGTCCTTGGCGCTGTTGATCCTAAGCCCCGACGACAGCCGTTCCATCGCCTGGCTCAGCATCCCCTCGGTGCGGTTGAGATTGCGCTGGGCGGTCAAAGCCATGATGTTGGTGTTGATGATGCTGGGCATTGGGATGTCCTCCTGTTGGTCTCAAAAAAATTCGCCTTCACCCCCGTTAGCGGAACCACCGCCAAAAACTTTAGCCCCTGGGGTCAGGCTTTCCTTTTTTCTTTTCCAGCGCCTCCCTCAACACCTGCCACCGATCCCCCTGCCGGCCACCCTCCCGGATGCGCGCCCGCAAGCGGCGGACCGCGTTGCTCAGGGTGGCGACGTCGCGCTTGAAACGGCGGCTCACCTCGCTCAGGGACGCTGCTTTCGTTTCCATGGCCAGCAGTGCGATCCAGGCCCTGGCCTCGGCTGCACGGCGGGTTCGGAGATCCAACTCCGTCGCCTCGACCCCGAGCGTCCGGCAAACCTCATCGACGATCGAATCGAGATCTACGGAAACCCCGGCAGCCTCCTCGCAGCGGCTCAGCACTCGCCGAACGAAAGCATCGTTCCCCAGCACGGGACCCTCCCGGCTACCGACGTGGAACTCCTCCCGGCGAGGCTCGCCGATGCCCGCCATGACGAAGCGCCCATAAGCCTCCCGGACTCTTTCCCTTCCAGCGGCAAACTGCGACAGAACCCAGTCGGTGGTCAGCCACGGCACCTCGGCCTGACGTAGATAGGCACGGTGCCCGCTCCAGGCATACCGGGCCGGATCGGCGACCAGCCCGGCCCGCACCGGATTGAGGTGGATGTAGCGAACCAGCGCCAGCAGATAGCTTTCGGAATCCACCAGAATCGCCCGATAACGCCCCTGAAACAGATGGCCGGTACGCCCCTCGCGGCGGTTGATCCAGCGGGCGTAGCGGAAGACGACGTTCTGCACGATCTTGCCGAGCGGCGTCTCGGCCACTTGCACGGCCAGGTGGACGTGGTTGGGCATCCAACAATAGGCATGGATTCGATGGCCGAAGCGCTCGACCCCCTCGGCGACCAGGTCGGAGAAATGCTCGTAATCGCCCTCGGCAAAGAAGATCACCTGTCCGTCGTTGCCGCGCAGCATGACGTGGTAAAGCCCGCCGGGAAGGTGCAGACGTGGTTTCCTGGCCATGCCGAAAGCTTAGCAAAGAAAAAAAGGAAAGCCTGACCCTGGGGTCGCGTTCGGGGGCGGAAACTTTTAGAATGCCGGCACGACCACAACGGTGTCTGCACATGACTGAAATCAACCCCACGCCACTCCATGCCATGATCGACATCGGCTCCAACGCTATCCGGCTGCGCATCGGGGCCTTGGGCCACACCGGCAAGCTCGACATCATCGAAGCCGTGCGTGCGCCGGTCCGTCTGGGACGGGATGCCTTTCAACAGGGCGTTCTGGAACCCGCCACCATCGATCAAGCGGTGGCGACCTTCCGCGACTTCCGCCAGGTGCTGGACCGCAAGGGCGTCCCCATCGAACAGGTGCGCGCCATCGCCACCAGCGCCATGCGCGAGGCGGCAAATCGGCGGGAGCTGATCGAACGGGTCCGGGAAGCGACCGGCATCGCCATCGAGGTCATCTCCGGCACCGAGGAGGCCAGACTGGTTTCCCTGGCGGTTCGCCACGCCCTGCCACAGTTGGAAAAGCAGAACGCCCTTCATATCGACATCGGCGGCGGCAGCGTCGAATTCGTGGTATTGGAAAAGGGACAAGTGACGGCGCTGGAAAGCCTGAAGATGGGCACGGTACGCCTGCTGTCGCGGTTCGGCGGGGAAACCCAGGCCGATTTCATCCGCCTGGTGGACGAGTTCTTCGCCGCCAACGCCAGCAAGATCCGCGAGCTGGTGGACGGGGTGGCGATCGACATCGCCGTAGGCACCGGGGGCAACATCGAGGCCCTGGGACAACTGGGACGCCAGTTGCTCGACAGCGACTCGCCCAGACGGCTGAAATACGGCCAGTTGAAGGAGCTGGGGAAGATCCTCGACGGCCTGGATTACCACGAGCGGGTGGCGAAACTGCAGCTTCGCCCGGACCGGGCCGACGTCATCATTCCCGCCTGCCATGTGCTCAGGCAGGTCCTCAAGCTGGTGGGCAAGCCGGATCTCCTGATTCCGGGCGTCGGCCTGGCGGAGGGTGCCCTGATCGACCTACTCCAACGCCGCCGCCGCAACGCCCATGAAGACGCCCTGGCGTGGGCCAGCGCCGTGGCCCGCAAATATCACGTCGATCGGGAGCACGCCGATCAGGTCCGCCGGCTGGCGCTGCAGCTGTTCGATCAGCTGACCACGATCCACGAGTTGCCGGCCCGCGACCGTTTGCTCTTGGAATTGGCGGCCCTGTTGCACGAAATCGGTATCTTCGTCCGCCCCGACGGCCACCATCGCCATGCCCATTATCTGCTCGGCGCCATGCCGATGCTGGGCATTTCCGAGGGCGAGCAACGCCTGCTGGCCCTGGTGGTGCGCTGTCAGCGCAAGAAACTGCCACAGGCGGACGATCCCCTCCTGGACGGCCTCGGCAAAAAAGAGCGGGAACGCTGGCTGAAACTGGTGGCGCTGCTGCGCCTGGCCATCGCCCTCGACAAGGAGCGCCGCGGTGCGGTCCGGGAGGTGCACTGCCATCTGGACGGGAAACGGATCCGAATCGCCTGCAGCGGCGAAGGCGACCTGTTGCTGGAACGCTGGGCCGCCCTGCGTCAGAAGGAAATCGCCGAAACCGCCTTCGGCCGACCGATCGAAATCGAGATTTGATGGACTGGCAGCGGGCCCTCGCCTTCGACCGCGACCACCTCTGGCACCCTTACAGCACTCTGCCGCCCCACTATCCGGTGTGGCTGGTGGCGAGCGCCGCCGGCGTCCGGCTGAAGCTGGCCGACGGCCGGGAGCTGATCGACGGCATGGCTTCCTGGTGGTGCGTAATCCACGGTTACAAGCATCCCCGGCTGAACCAGGCCGCCGAAGCCCAACTGGCCCGCATGGCCCACGTCATGTTCGGGGGCCTGACCCACGAGCCGGCGGTCGAACTGGGCCAGCGCCTGCTGCGGCTGACCCCCCCGCCGTTGGAAAAGGTGTTTTTCTGCGATTCCGGCTCGGTGGCGGTGGAAGTGGCCCTGAAGATGGCGCTGCAGTACTGGCAGGCCCGGGGGCGGCCGGAGAAGCGCCGCTTTCTGGCCCTGGAAGGCGGCTACCACGGCGATACCCTGGGGGCCATGTCGGTGTGCGATCCGAAAACCGGCATGCATCACCTATTCGCCGACTACCTGCCCCGCCAGCGCTTCGCCCCCCGCCCCGCCTGCCGCTTCCACGATCCCTGGGATCCGGCGTCCCTGGAGCCGCTGGCCGACCGCTTGGCGCGCCATCACCAGGAACTGGCGGCCCTGATTCTCGAACCCATCGTCCAGGGGGCCGGGGGCATGTGGTTCTACCACCCGGAATACCTGAAGGGGGCACGGCGCTTGTGCGACCGGTACGACGTGCTGCTGATCGCCGACGAGATCGCCACCGGCTTCGGCCGCACCGGCAGGTTGCTGGCCTGCGAGCACGCCGG
>JALSGR010000073.1 GCA_026982635.1 Methylothermaceae bacterium
CCATCATGCCGTTGGCACCGCCGAACATGATCTCGAACAATCCCTTGTCGGTCAGACCGGCGGGATAGGTCCAATAGTCGTCCGCCAGGCCGGGACCGAGCTTGCCTTCCGCCTCGTGGCCGTGGCAGCCGGAACAGGCGGACAGGAACAGACTGTGGCCTTCCTCGATCTTCTCCTTGTCGCAGTTGTAGGGATTGTCACCGCTTTCCAGGAAGCGCTTGACCGCCTCCGACGGTTGTTTCCAATCCTTGGCCACGGTCAGGTCCAAGGGCATGCCGGTCAAGGCGTTGCGGAACGTGACGCCGGCTTCGGTCGTACCGATCGTCAATGCGGTCGCCAACGCCGCCGCCACGGTGATAATGCGATGTCTCATCTGTCGATCCACTCCTTACGCAATGATTTTTGATTCACGAAAAACGATCCCTTCCGGCCCCTGGCCGAGCGTCCCGAAATCCCGCCCCCCCGCTCACAGCGGCAGCAGCGGAATGCCTTCCGCCTCCAGAATGGCGAGAATGGCCCGACGCCGCCGTTTCAACGCGTCTTCCAGCTCCCGGCGCAGGATTTCGTTCCCTCGCCGCACCCCCAGCGCGATGCTGTAGCGATGGGGAACCGGCTCGCCGCGGCGATCGGTCTGATGGTCGGGAATCAGGGTCATATGCAGTCGGCCGCCGGCATCGCGCACGTAGCGGGCCGCCTCCGGGGCCCACAGTACGGCCACCTCCGCCTTGCCGGAAAGCACGTCACCCACCAGCCGCGCCGGCTCCCAGCGAACGTACTTGTTGCGACGGGATTTGAAGTCCACCAGTTCGTTCATGTAGAAGAACATGTCGGTATAGCGGCCGATCTTCCGCAACATCACTTCCGCGGGACTGTGCGGCACGAAGGCGATACGCCGGGCGCGCTGCAGAAACGGGTCGTCCCAATCCCGCACCGTCACCCCGCGCCGCGTCACGAACACGTATCCGGAACGGTAGTAGGGCGCGGTGGTGTCCACCAACGGGTTGTCGACGTCCACGCCGACCATGACATCGCAACGACCGGTGTTCAGATAATCACGGACGACGAAACGGGCGTCGCGCCACCAGACGAACGTCACTGGCCGCCCCAGCTCCCGGCCCAACTCCCGGGCGATGGCGTTCTCGAACCCCTCCCCCTTACGGTTGGAATAGGGCAGCTCGTTCTCACCGGCACAAACCTTCAGGGGCTCCCCGGTCGTCACCGTCGCGCGGGACGAAGCGGCCGGACCACTCTGGCAACCGCTGAGAACCGCCAACACCATCAACCAAACCGGAAAACAACGCTTCATGCTCTCTCCTCTTCTTCCTTGCTCTTTCATCCCGTGGGACGGCCCCGACGGACCGCCCCGGGACAGTCTCAGGCCCGACGGATCAGGTTTCGTCCGGCAGAGCGAACACCATCACGCCGCCGCCCATCTTGGTATAGCGGGCCAACTCCTTGAAAGCGCCCACGGCACCGAGACCGGCGGACGGGTCCTTGAGGTCGAACACCAGGCCGACGCCGGGCCAGCCACCCACCCCATAGTAGATGGCCACGTACTGCTTGCCGTTGTGCTCGTAGGTGATCGGATGGCCGATCACGCCCGAGGGCAGTTTGAACTTCCACAACAGCTTGCCGTTGCGGCTGTCGAGGGCCTTGATCCAGCCGTCCAGGGTGCCGTAGAAGACCAGGTTGCCCTTGGTGGCCAGCGTGCCGCCCCAGACCGAGAATTTCTCCGGCACGCTCCACTTGAACTGCCCGGTCTTGGCGTCGTAGGCACGCACGAATCCCATCACCCCTTTGGGGCCGGGATACATGTTGAGGGTGGCGCCGACGAAGAACTGACCGGCGCGGTAGGGAAGCATGAACGGCTCCCAGTCCATGCAGATGTGGTTGAGGCCGAGGAAGAACAACTCTTTTTCAGGATCGTAGGAGTCCACCCCCTGGTTGTGATAACCCATGGCCGAGGGGCAGATGTTCTTGCTCTGATGATCCATGCGGGTGGCGTACTCCGGATCGCGTACCGGCTGACCGGTCTTCAGATCCACGTATTTGACCCAGTTCACGGTTTCGTCGAGCTTGTCGGCCCGTATCAGCTCGCCGGTCTCCCGGTTCAGGGTGTAGATGATGCCGTTGCGGTCCGGATGGGTCAGCAGTTTGGTCTTCTTGCCGTTGATCTTCTGCTCGGTCAGCACCATCCAGTTGACGCCGGCGTAGTCCCACTCGTCATGGGGCGTCTTCTGGTAACCGAACAGCGCCATACCGTCATCGGGATCGCGGGCCCAGATGGTCATGGTCCATTTGTTGTCGCCGGGCCGCATGGTTTCGTTCCAAGGCGCCGGATTGCCGGAACCGTAATAGATCAGGTCCAGAGCGGGATCGTAGGCGTACCAACCCCAGTTGGTACCGCCGCCGATCTTCCAGGCGTCCCCTTCCCAGGTCTTGAGGCCGAGACCGAAACGGCCATACTGAGGCGTCTTTTCGTTGAACTTGGGCGACAGGCGGATATCCTTGTCCGGACCGGTGGCGAAAGCCCGCCATTCCATCTTGCCGTCGTGGATGTTGAAGGCGGTGACGTAACCGCGCACCCCCAACTCCGCCCCGGAACAACCGACCAGGACCTTGTCCTTGACCACGAAAGGCGCCTGCGTGATGGTGGCGCCGACCCGGATGTCACAGGCCTCCATCTTCCAGATTTCTTCGCCGGTTTCGGCGTTCAGCGCCACCAGGTGGCCGTCCAACTGCCCCAGGAAGATCTTGGCCGGATGGCGTCCTTCGGCGGGGGCGTAGGCGACGCCCCGGTTCACCACGTCGCAGCAGGCCACCGCCCGGGCGGCGGGATTCTGTTTAGGTTTGTATTCCCACTTGATCTTGCTCGGATCGTCCAGATCCAGGGCGTAAACGATGTTCGGAAAGGGGGTGTGGATGTACATGGTGCCGTTCACCACCAGCGGTCCCCCTTCGTGACCATTGAGCACGCCGGTGGAAAAGGTCCAGGCCACCTGCAGATTTTTGACGTTTTCGGTATTGATCTGGGCCAGGCGGGAATAATGGGTGGCGCTATAATCTTTGGTGGGCATCACCCAATTGGTGTCCTTCTTGGACATTTCGATCAGTTTCTGGTTGGCGCCGGCCGAACCCAGTACCCCCCAGGTCAGGGCGGCCACCGCCAGCGTCAAGGCTTTTTGTCGCATGGTGCTTGTCACCTCGTCGTTTGTCATGAATCACTGCACATCGCCATTGTCCCGAAAGAGCGCACCGAGGGGGGACGGAAAAAATCCGCCGCAGCGGTGGGACAACGCCCCGCCGAGAGCGGGAACGGACGCACCGTCGAGGCGTGAAATATTCCTGTAGCCTTCTTCCGCCATATCCCGGAGAATGTCCGGCATGTTCGCCCGTTTCAGCCTCAAAACCCGCGTCCATTTCATCATCGCGGCCGTCCTGGCCCTCACCGTCGCCGTCGGCGGCGTCGCAGTCATCCATCACGTCCGCGAGTCGATCGCCCGGGAAACGGCTTCCGCGTTGGGGGTGGCCCACGAGATGATCGAGGCGGCCCGGCGGCGCGGTCCCCTGGATCCCGACGAAGTACGGATGCTGAACCGCCTCAGCCAGGCCCGCCACGTGCGCCTGTACGTCCTCGAAGCGGAAGGTGAACCGCCCCCGCCGCCGCTGCCGACACCGCCGGAAGTGCCGTCGTGGTTCACCACCATCGTCCACCCACCGAGTTTGAGCCGCGACCACCGCATTCCCCTGCGCGACGGAGGATGGCTGCAATTGCGGTTGGTCGCCGACCCCAGTGACGAGATCGCCGAGGCGTGGGAGGAAACCCGCTTGTTTCTCGGTCTGATCCTGATCCTAGCCGGCGGATGTTTCGTCACCCTGTCCTGGGTGGTGGGGCGGGCATTTCAACCGGTGGACGCGGTGTTGAACGCCCTGGTGGCCCTCGAACGCGGCGACTACGAACACCGCCTGCCGGACTTTCCCCAGCCGGAATGGCGTCGTATCGCCCGCGCCTTCAACCACTGCGCCGGGGTTCTGGCCCGCACCCGCGCCGACAACCGCAGCCTGACCCGGCAACTGCTGCAGGTGGAAGAGGAGGAACGCCGCACCCTGGCCCGGGAGCTCCACGACGAACTGGGTCAGAGCCTCAGCGGCATCC
>JALSGR010000074.1 GCA_026982635.1 Methylothermaceae bacterium
GCGCGCGTCCAGCGGCAGCCGTCCCAGCAGGGGAACGCCGTATCGCTGGGCCATGCGCTCGCCGCCCCCTTCGCCGAAGACCGGTTCGGCGTGGCCGCAGCGGCTGCACACGTGCACGCTCATGTTCTCGACGATGCCGAGGACCGGCACCTTGACCTTCTCGAACATCTTCAGCCCCTTCATGGCGTCGAGCAGGGCGATGTCCTGGGGGGTGGTGACGATGACTGCCCCGGAGACGGGGATCTGCTGGGTCAGAGTCAGATGGATGTCGCCGGTGCCGGGGGGCAGATCGACGATCAGATAGTCCAGCTCGCCCCAGGCGGTCTGACCCAGCAATTGCTGCAGGGCGCCGGTGGCCATGGGGCCGCGCCAGATCATCGGGGTGTCCTCCTCGATCAGAAAGCCGATGGACATCACCGCCAGATCGTAGGCCCGTTTGGGTTCGATGGTCTTGCCGTCGCGGGTTTCCGGCTGGCCGGCGACACCGAGCATCCGCGGTACGCTGGGACCGTAGATGTCGGCGTCGAGAACGCCCACTTTGGCCCCTTCTTGGGCCAGGGCCAGGGCCAGGTTGACGGCCACGGTGGACTTGCCCACGCCCCCCTTGCCCGAAGCCACGGCGATGACGTTCTTGACCCCGGGTAGGGGTTTCTTCCCCGCCTGCACCTGGTGGGGGACGATGCGCCAGTCCACTTGCACGTCGATGGCATTGACGCCTGCGATACCACGCAGCGCCTCGGTAAGGGCCAGGGTCAGGGTCTGAACGTAGGAGGCGGCGGGAAAACCCAGTTCGACGTGGACCCGGATCCTGCCACCTTCGATGTCGATGGCCTTGACGGCGCCGGCGCTGACCAGGTCGGTCTCCAGATGGGGATCGACGTAGGTCTTGAGGGCGTCTTCGACGCTGGTACGGGAAAGATCGCTCATGTAAACGTTCCGGGATGACGATGGGATGGCTATTATTCTACACGACCCCCGCCACCGACTCACACGAGGTGTTCCATGTCTCTGCGCCATCGGCTCTATCAACTGCTCGACCACCGTCATCCCAGTCTTGCCAGCAAACTGGTGGATCTGAGCATCATGGCTCTCATCGCCCTCAACGTGGTCGCAGTGATCCTGGAGTCGGTGCCCGAGTACGAGCGCGCCTGGGAGGTATGGTTCCAGAACTTCGAATTCGTTTCGGTGTGTCTGTTCGCCCTGGAATACGCCCTGCGGGTGTGGTGTTGCGTGGAAAACCCTGCTTTCGCCCATCCCTTGTGGGGACGGCTCCGCTACGTGCGCACCCCGATGGCGGTAGTGGACCTGGTCGCCTTCCTGCCGTCGATGCTGGTGTGGTTCGGTCTCGACCTCGACACCCGCTCCCTGCGGGTATTGCGCTTGGTCCGTATCTTCAAGCTGACCCGTTATTCCGACGCCCTCGATCTGCTACTCACCGTCATCCGACGGGAGGCCTCGGCCTTCGTCTCGGCGGTGTTCATCATGCTCATCATCATCGTCTTCGCCGCCAGCGGCATCTACTTGGTGGAGCACGACGCCCAGCCGGAAGCCTTCGGTAGCATCCCCAAGGCGATCTGGTGGGCCACCGTCACCCTGACCACCGTCGGCTACGGCGACGTGGTGCCGGTGACGATGTGGGGCAAGGCCTTCGGGGTGCTCATCACCATCGCCGGTGTCGGCATGGCGGCGATGCCGGCCGGTATCCTGGCCTCGGGGTTTTCGGCCGAATTGCAGAACCGCCGCGAGAAATACCGGCTGAAATTGCGCGAGGCCCTGGCCGACGGGGTGATCTCCCGGGCCGAGTACGAGGCCCTGCAGTCCACCCGTCGGGAGCTGGGGCTGGAAGAGGAGGAGGCGGAACTGCTACTGGACGAGGAGAAGATTCTGGTCCGCAGGGATTTGCCGGTCGCCTGCCCCCATTGCGGCCGACGACTCGATGCGTCGCCCGGCGAAGCCGCAGGATCGGACGAGAGGGATCGGCCGGCGCCAACACCTTTCGATTCAGGAACTTGACATGTCGATGGGGATCCCCGTTAATGGGGGTTGCCGATCGATCATCGCCCGTTTCGAGGTACAGTTGACATGAGTTTGACCGAAGAGGATCTTCACAGGATCGAAGTCCTGGTGGATCGCCTCGTGGAGGAGAAAGTAGCGCGCCTGTATTACGAGCGCGATCTGGATCTGCGTGAGCGCATGGTGCGGGTGGAAGAAGAGTTGAAGCACCAGCGGGAATTGATGGCGCAGGGATTCCAGCTGATGGACAAGCGTCTCGAGGCGTTGCGGGACGAGATGGACAAACGCTTCGA
>JALSGR010000075.1 GCA_026982635.1 Methylothermaceae bacterium
ATCTGCGTGAGCGCATGGTGCGGGTGGAAGAAGAGTTGAAGCACCAGCGGGAATTGATGGCGCAGGGATTCCAGCTGATGGACAAGCGTCTCGAGGCGTTGCGGGACGAGATGGACAAACGCTTCGAGCAGGTAGACAAACGCTTCGAGCAGGTAGACAAGCGTTTCGAAGCCTTGACGGATCGGATCGACCGTTTCATGCGCTGGTCCTTCGCCACCACCGTGGCCGTCGGGGGACTGGTGGTCGCCGCCATCAAGTACCTCTGACCACCGGTTTCCGCTTCCACGCCTCAGGCGTTCACGCAAGCCGCTCCTTCGGGCCGGGAATAGCGCCGGACCAGTTCCCGCAGATCGTCGAAATCGACCCGCCCGTCGCCGGTGAGGTCGAAACCACCTATCAGTTCGGCATCGGAAAGGGCGCCCCGCAGCACGGCCAGCAGAGTGGCGTAGTCGCTGCGGTCGACACAGCCATCGGCGTTGAAATCGCCCGGCAGCCGGGCGATGCGGGTGCGCGGCTGCAGCAGACGGCCGGTGGCGTCGGCCGGTGGTCGGCCGCCGGTCAGCAGTTCGAAGCGAGGTTCGATCGCTTCGACGGTGCCGTCGATCACGGTCAAGCCCAGATCCAGGGTGTGGCGTCCGCCGGGTTCCAGATCGCCGATGACACAGGCCGACAGGGCCAGATCTACTTCCGGGCAACCCTCCAGCCGAGTGACCGCGGTGGCGGGTGGAATCGCGCCGCGAATGGCCACATCGTGGGCCGTGGTCGGAGAGAAATTGACCACGGTGAGGCGATAGCGGATTTCCTCGCCGGTGCTGGTCTCCGTTGGGACCGGTCCCAGGGTCAGGTAGAGGCCGTCGCTTTCCAGTGCGGTGACGACCGCCGGGGCGTCCAGCAGCCCGTAACCGGTGCCGTAGTCGAAACCGCGATCGAAGCCGGGAGTCGCCGGGTCGTCCAGATCCAGGGCCGACAGGCGCATGGCGTCGTAAAGCTCGTCGATGCTCAGTGCCGGGTTGTAGTCCAGGATGAGCGCGGCCACGGCGGCGGCGTGGGGCGCGGCGGCGGAAGTGCCGGAAAAGTTCGGCCAGCCGTCGTCGTCGGTGTCCTCGCCGAAGAAGGTGGTATTGGTTTCGTCCACGGCCACGATGTCGGGTTTCTGGCGGATCACCGGCGCGTCGGGCAGGGGATTGCCGTCGGCGTCGAAGTAGACCGGAACCCCGCCGGCCGAGGAAAAGGACTCGATCCGCCCCAGCCCCGAACAGATGCCGAAGAACGGGGTTTCGCGGTAGGAGATCGCCCCCACCGCCATGGCGCCGGCGGCGTTGGGGTGGCCGACGAGGGTGGCGTTGCCGGGACCGCCGCCGTATTCCAGCAGGCGTACGGCTTCGGCTTCCGGGGTCTGGGGCTGGCCGGCGCCGATGGTGCCGCTGCCGTCCTCCAGGGTGCAATGGCCTGGGATGGGTCCGCGCTCCGCCGGCCATTGGGGCGGAGAGCCCCAGATGACGTATTGGATCCGTTCCGGCGGCGGGCCGGCGCGGAGGGGAATGAACAGATGGAAACGGGTGCCCTCGGTGTCGTTGACGAATTCGAAGGCTTCGACGGGATCGCGCCCCAGATTGTCTTCCTCGCTGCTGGCCACCACCCGGCTCAGG
>JALSGR010000076.1 GCA_026982635.1 Methylothermaceae bacterium
AATTCGCAGAACCGTTCCAGGATCCACAGAGCCTCCCCGTTGGCGTCCCACTCTCCCTCCTGGGAATGGAAGTAGCCTTTGCGATCCTGACGCCGGGGAAACTGGTCGAGCACGGCCTCGGCCCGGGGAATCAGGCCCATGCACAGCAGGGCGTGGACGATGAAGGCGGCGTCCCGGAACCAGAAACGGCGGTAGGTGTAAGGACCGGGGAAGGCGTCACCGGGACAGTGCAGAATCAGGGTGGTCAGGGCGGCGTCGTAGAGGAACTGGATTTTCTCGTCGACGCTTTCCAGGCGGCAGGCCTGCCGGCGTTCCCGGTTCCAGCCGTCGGCGTGCAGCGGCCGGGGCCGTTCGGGGGCCAGGGGAATGCGCAGTTCGACGCGGCATTCCTCGCCCGGATGGATCCGATACATCGCCGCCGCCGTCGCCATGCCGACGCCGCAGCGGATTCGGCGCGCCTGTCGCCCGGCGTCTTTCAGGTGGAAGGCAACGTCGCCGCCGTGGTAATCGCTGGCGTGATGTCGTTCCGGCGGGCTGGAGAATTCGATCCGGGCTTCCTGATCGACGAGCCAGACATCGCCTTCTAGCCGGATGTCGTGAATGAAACTGATGCCTTCTGGGTTGTAGGGTCTCAGGGCGATCACCAGCCAGGCGGGGCGCTCGCCGGCGGCGGTCACTTTCAGATGGCACCCGGGCCGGCCTCCGTCCAGGGCGACGAAGGCGCAGGTCACCAGGCGAAAGCGGCCGTTCCCGGTCCGGGTCACGACCCGGAGACCCGACGACAACGACAGTCGCTGTTCCGCTTCCTGGCACTGGGAGGGATACAGGTGGGGGCCGTCCTCGTCGCCGACGATCCAGCAATCCAGCGACCAGCCGTCGTAGTGGGGGGTCAGCAGTCCCCGGGGATCGACGATGGGGTATTGGTCCAGGTCGGGCCAGCCGACCGCGGTCCAGTTGCGGTGGGTGAGATTGACGTGGGTGATGGAGAAGGCCCGGGGAATGAAGGATTCGTCTTTGGGGTCGAATTGCCGCACGATCCAGTACGGCCAGATCCAGTCGAGATTGTGCTGGATGACCCGGCTGTTGATCAGCCCCCGGGCGTGGAACACGATCCCGGCGCGCAGCAGTTCGATGGGTTCCCCCACTTCCGAAGGCTGGGCGAAATCCCGCAGGCGGGCCAGCAGGGCCACCGGATCGATGAAACCGTGGGAGCGGGCCAGGTAGCGGACGACGAAGCGCCAGGGAAACCACTCGAGCCACATTACCGCTCCTCCTTCACGTCCTGAAGGCGCGCGAGGGCCTGGCGGGCGATCCGCTGGAGATGGAAGATCAAGGCCACCGTGGCCAGGAATCCCAGCCCGTACAATCCCCACTGCAGCGGATTGGTCACGCCTTTGAGCCCCAGGGCCGCCATGGCCCCGAGCCAGACGTTGTGCAGGGTGAAGGGGACGATGCCCACCAGGGTGCCCAGCACGAAGTCCCGGAATTTGACGGGGGTCAGCCCGAAGAAATAATTGGACAGTTTTCCGGGGAAGAAAGGCACCAGGCGGGTGAGCAGCACGATTTGCCAGCCGTGGCGCCCGGCCTCTTCCGCCATCACTTTCAGATGGACCCGTCGTCGCAGCCAGCGGGCGGCCCTGTCGCCGAAAAAGCGCTGAGCGATGAGATAAGCCAGGGCGGCGCCCAGAGTGGTGCCGAGGACTACGTAGATCGTGCCCTTGACGACGCCGAAGACGAAGCCGGCCCCCGTGGTGAAGAACACCCCGGGCAACAGCAGCACCACCACGGCGGCCATGAGGAGAATGAACAGCACGGGAGCCCAAACCCCCTGGCGCTCGATCCACGCCAGCCAGCGGATCACCTCGTCGTGCCAGTCGAACGCCACCAGAAGCGCCACCACCGCGGCCACGAAGAGAGTGCTGATCAGCACCGTCACCACGATGGGGTTCTGTCGCTGCAGCCACGCCGTGAAACGGGTCATCACCGCTCTCTCCAGTCGATTCGTGTCCTAGGATGCGGTCTGGCGGTGCAGGTTTCAAGCGGAATTTCCTTCGTCCGTCGTCGTCTTAATTGAAATATGGTCCCTTATCGCAATGCGATGACGGTTGTTTCCTCAACACCTGTCAATTTACTCTTACGGGAGCTGGGAAGGGCCCGCCGGACCGAAATTCGTCCGTAAATTTAGGCCCGGCGCGGCCCTCCCTGGCCGCTGACAGACCCTTCCCAGCTCCCTTCGGCAGAAGTGAGAGGGGGCTGACACCAGTAAGCGCTTGTTTCATCCTCCCCGGAGCGGCGGAGGAAGACGATGACGATAAGAAAAAAACTCGAGAAATTCGCCCGCGTCGTCCGCAAACGTCTGTCTCTGAGGGTGATCGTCGGCGGGCCGGCGGGACTGTTCGCCTGGGGCCTGTCCGGGGCCGGGGCGCTGGCGGCCCTGATCTGGGGGCTCAAGGCCATCGCGCTGCCCCTGCTGATGCTCAAGAGCGCCTCTTGGGGTATCTGGGGCGCCGGGGTGTTGCGCGAGTCGCAGCGGCGCAAAAAATCCCTCGAGAAGGCCGAGCGTGCCGCTAAGGGCGGGGATCGGAGTAGCGGTCACTCACCCTGAGGGGCTCCCACAGTTTCAGCCGCATCGTTCGGTCGCGCCACACCAGTTCCCCCGCGTCCCGCCAGGGTTGCGCCAGGTTCCAGCGCCGCAATCCCGGTTCCCAGTCCGCCGGCATTCGGATGGTCTTGGCCTTGAGGCGGAAGCGGGCGTCGTTCAGATCGACGCCCATCCGCCGGCCGTAAAAGGCGGTCACCTTGGCGGCGAACTTGGCCAGCCGGTACTCGTTCAGCCGGGGTGTGACCGCCACGTTGGCCCACATGGAATGCACCCGGCCCCAGTTGGGGGCCACCAGGCGTCCTTCCCGATCGACGAACGGCAGCCAGCGCTCCTGGCCCTGGTCGTCGATCCAGGTGATGGCGAAGATGGTTTCGTAGCCTTTGAAATGATCGGCCAGGTAGAGGGCGTGGGGCGTAATGCCGAAGAAGGCGTGGCTGAAGGACAGCAGCAGGTTGCTGAGCGCCGCCGCGGGTCCCAGGGCGTCATCGTCGACACCCAGCCGGTGCAGCAAGCCGTAGTGCAGGGTGCTGTTGAGCTGCAGCAGCCCCAGCACCACCAGCGCTTTGGCGAGGCGGAACGCCCGGCGGCGGGGCGGACCGAGGAACGTTTCCCAGCGGGACGCCGGCGGGCTGGAAACGGGGGGCGGGACCGGGCAGTTCTGATCGCAGCGCTGCCGGGTGTCGGCGATGCGGCGGTAGAGGCGCCGGGCCAAGTGGTAAATACCGGGGCATTGCAACAGCCAGGCGATGGGTTTCGACCAGCCCATGGCCTTGAGGATCTGCACATAGGTGTCCACTCCCCGGTAGCGGTGTCCCTGCCGGTCCACGGCGTAGAGATCCTGCAGCAGATCGGCTTCGTCGAGCCCGGCGAGGGCCGGTTCTTCGGAAGCGTGGCTCTGCAGGTCGAGAAAGCGCACGGCGCGGCGGACGTCGAAATGTTCCACCACGATCACGGTGCGCAGGCACAAGGGACAGAGGCCGTCGTAGTAAACCTTCAGGCGCGGTTCGGGCAGGCGGATCCATTCCCCCAGGCGGCGCCACCAGGAAAAGGGCACCATCAGGGCGTAGTGGATCAGCATCCCCAGGCCGAAGGGGTAGATGTTGAAGGAAAGGGTGATGCCGCCGTGGAACAGGACTCCCAGAACCAGCAGCGGCACCCGGAAACGACGATGCCAGAACAGGAACGGAAACAGGAACTGGAAGCCGATGACCGTGTAGCCGATGGCCCGCTGCAGTCCCTCCCGGTCCAGAAGCCAGCTCAGATCCAGCGGGGAAATGTAGTAGGGATGGGAGGAGGGCAGCCAGGGGCCCAGGCCGTTGCGCCAGTGTTCCGAGAACAGCTTGTGGATGGCGGAATCGAAATACAGCGGTGCCAGGGTGATCAGCAACGGGGCGTAGTAGGACCACACCGACACCGTGCGCGGTGGTTCGTAGCGGTGGCCGGGTGACGAGC
>JALSGR010000077.1 GCA_026982635.1 Methylothermaceae bacterium
CAGCCAGCGCGCCACATCCGCCGGATCGTGCAGCCAGGTGCGGAAATCGCTGCCGAGCCACGCCAGGCAAGCGTTGAACAGGGCGTGAAGCATGCGGCTCAGGCGGTGGGTCCTGGGATAGACCAGGGCCACCGCCCGCCGGCTCCTGGCGACCGCCTCGGCCAACAGGGCCTCGGCGTCCGGATAGCAGCAGATCACCTTGTCGAGAATGACGATGTCGGCCGGCTCGATCGTCGGGGCCAGGTCGAGAAAATCCCCGACCCGATAACGCACCCGCCGCGCCAGCCCCTGTCGCCGGGCCAGCAGGCGGGCCTGGGCCACCATCTCCGGGGAAAGGTCCACACCGACGGCGGTTCCCGCCCCATGCCGCAGCAGCCACTGATGCAGCCAGCCGACGCCGCAGCCGATTTCGAGCAGGCTGGCGCCACGGTAACCGATTCCGGCGAGACCGGCGACCAAGCGCCGCTGGGAACGTTCCAGACCCAACCAGCGGTAACGCCAGCGATACCAGCGCGCCAGCCGGGAAAAGACGCCGGCGGCGGCCCGGGCATGGACGCAACACCACATACGACCTCCTGCACCATCGCAACCGATTCGACCCTGTCTCTCACACGATACAGCATGTTGCCGATCATCTCATCATTTCATTCGGACCATGAACTATACTTGGTTCCTGACGGAATCCCGAGGAGTCTTCCATGCACGTCGGAACATCCTTTCTACCTTCGTTCATCCGGCTCATGGCGGTGATCGCGGCCACCGAATACCTGATCATGGAACTGCTGGCCCAACTTCCCCGCCTGGGCATCCACGTCGAAGAATCCATGGAGGGGCTGTTGGACACGGCCCTGCTCACCTCGCTGGGAACGCCGCTGATCTGGTTCTTCTGCCTGCGCCCCTTGAAACGCCAAATCGAGGGGCACCAGGACATGTTGGCACGAAAAGCGCACCGTAACGCCGGATTGCGCCGGGCGCTCGACGCCTGCAGCGAAATGATCCTCATCACCGACACCGACGGCCGGATCACTTACGTCAATCCGGCCCTGTGCCGCCACAGCGGCTATCTCAGGGAAGAACTGGAAGGCAAGACACCGGCGCTGCTCGACAGCCCCGAAGCCGATCGGGACTTGATCGCCGCCATGAACCGGGAGCTGGCGGCGGGACGACCCTGGTCGGGAAGGCTGCGCCAACGGCGCAAGGACGGCAGCGACTACTGGGCCGAGCTCAACGTCACCCCCATTCTCGATTCCGACGAAAAAATCACCGGCTACGTCCAGCTCCAGCGCGACGTCAGCGAGCAGATCCAGCGGGAGAAAGAACAGGCCATGGAACGGGCAGACACCGAGGCCCGCCTGAGGATCGCCGAGATCCTGGCCGGCGCCGGGCCGCTGGAAGAACGGATCCTCCAGGTTCTGGAAACCCTGTTCGACCTGCCCGAGCTGGATCTGCAGCGCAAGGGCGGCGTGTTCCGCAAACACGGCCGGCAACTGGAAATGTTCGTGCTCCACGGCGAATTTTGCGAAGAATTCCGCCGCCGGGAAGCCTGCGTTCCCCTCGGCGCCTGCCTGTGCGGCCGCACCGCCCTGTCCGGCGAGCTGCTGATCTCCGACGACTGTTTCTGCGATCCGCGCCACGAACACCGCTTCGAGGACATGACGCCCCACGGCCATTACATCGTCCCCCTGCTGCACGAGGATGAAGTTCTTGGTATCCTGTTCCTCTACACCGATCCCCACCCGGAAAGGCACCCGGCGCGCCTGGCGATGCTGCGCCAGGTGGGGGAGATGCTGGCCCTGGCCCTGCTGCAGGAACAGGCCCGCCAAGCGCTGACGGAGGCCAAGGAAAAGGCCCTGGCGTTGGCGGAAACCAAGAGCGCCTTCCTGGCCAACATGAGCCACGAGATCCGCACCCCCATGAACGGCGTCCTGGGGATGCTCGATCTGCTGCGCGACACCGCTCTCGACGCCGAGCAGCGCGAACTGGTGAATACCTGCGCCTCCTCCGCCGAGGCCTTGCTGGAAATCCTCAACGACATTCTCGACTTTTCCAAACTGGAGGCCGGAAAACTGGACATCGAACGTATCCCCTTCGATCTGGCGGAGATAGCGGAGGAAACCTGCACCCTGCTGGCCGCCAAGGCCCACGCCAAGAACCTGGAACTCAACCTGTTCGTCGCCCCGGACCTGATTCCCCAACGCCTAGGGGACCCGACCCGGATCCGCCAGGTGCTCACCAACCTGGTCGGCAACGCCGTCAAGTTCACCGAAACCGGCGAGGTCACCGTCACCCTGCAGCGGGGGGAGCACGACCAGGTGCGCTTCGAGGTCCGCGACACCGGCATCGGCATGTCGCCCGAGGTGCGGGAAAAACTGTTTCAGCCCTTTAACCAGGCGGACGTCTCCACCACCCGCCGCTTCGGCGGCACTGGTCTCGGCCTGACCATCAGCAAACGGCTGGTGGAAATGATGGGGGGCGAAATCGGGGTGGAAAGCGTCGAAGGCGAAGGCAGCACCTTCTGGTTCACCCTGCCTCTGCCGCCCACCCAGTCTTATCAGGCACCACCGACCGCCGAACTGGCCGGCAAGCACGCCTTGATCGTGGACGACAATGCCACCAACCGCCGGATCGTCGCCAGTTATCTGGGGCATTTCGGCATGACCTCGGCCACCGCCGAGGACGGTCTTCAGGCTCTGGAAATCCTGCGCCGCGACAGCGGTTTCGACGTCGTCATCCTCGACATGCACATGCCCCGACTGGACGGCGCCGGCCTGGCCGAAGCGATGCAGAACGACCCGAAGCTGGCCGCCCTGCCCCGGGTGCTGCTGTCCTCCGGTACCACCCTGAAAGAGGCGGAGCGCCGCCGCCTCGGCATCACCCAGTGTCTGCTCAAACCGGTGCGGCGGGACACCCTGCGGCGCCTGCTGCGGGAAACCCTGGCCGGCGACGACGCTTCGCGGCCTAAGACGGACACGGCGAAAAAACCAGCATCCCCCACCGCCTGTGACTGGCAGGGACGACGCATCCTGGTGGCCGAGGACAATCCAGTCAACGCCAAGCTCATCGACACGCTACTGACCAAGATCGGCCTGGAGGCCGTCATCGTCGAGAACGGCCGCTTGGCCCTGGAAACCCTGGAACAGGAGCGCTTCGACCTGGTGCTGATGGACTGCCAGATGCCGGAGATGGATGGCTACGAGGCCACCCGTCGCTTGCGGGAAAGTGGCTGTCGGCTGCCGGTGATCGCCCTCACCGCCCACGCCGGCGAGGGGGAACGGGAAAAATGCCTAGCGGCCGGGATGGACGACTATCTCGCCAAGCCATTGCGGCGACCTCAACTGATCGCCACGTTGGAGCGCTTTCTCGGCAGCGAGGATTCCCCCGCTTCGGCAGCCGGCGCGACAACCCCGTCCGCGACGGAAAACGCGCCACCTTGCGATCTCGAAGCGGCCCTGTCCCAGCTCGACGGCGACGAGGAACTCCTTGCCGACATGATCGGGCTGTTCCTCGAGGATGCCCCCCGGCGTCTCGATCGCCTGCAGCGGGCGTGGAAAAACGGCGACCACGACGGCGTCGCCGAAGCCGCCCACGCCCTCAAAGGCATGGCGGGGCATTTCGGCGCCGAGACCCTAAGGCGTCAGGCGGCGGATCTGGAGCGGGCCGCCAGGGCCGGCCAGGTCGACGCCGCCGCTCTCGAACGGCTGAACGCGCTGACCCAAGCCGTCATTCGATATCTGGAGGCTCACCGCAGCCATGTCACCTGAATTCGACTTCGAGGAACTGAAAGCGGCCGACCGGCTCCCCTCCCCACCGGGCGTCGCCCTGGCCGTCCTCCAACTGGTGGAACGGGAGGACAGCGATCTGGAAGAGCTCGCCCGCCTGATCCAGGCCGACCCCGCCCTCAGCGCCCGGCTGCTGCGCTTCGTCAATTCCCCCGCCATCGCGCCGCACCGTCCCATCGTCGCGGTCAAGGACGCCGTCGGCCGCATCGGCATGAACGGGGTGCGCAACCTGGTGCTGGGCCTGTCCCTGGTGGGCCGTTACCGCAC
>JALSGR010000078.1 GCA_026982635.1 Methylothermaceae bacterium
GCCACATCATCAAGGCACCCAGTACGATCAGAACCGAACCGAGCACGCGGCGCCGCAGGGTATGTTTCAGCATGGTCAGCGAGGGGAGGATTGCAACGTTTTCATTCGAATATCTTACCACCGCCCGGCTCGACGAGTGAATCGGCCATTGATAAGGTCGCTTGCAGTTTAGCGGGGATTTGGCGACCATAGCCGCTCGAGACAGACCCCATGAGCAGGAGGACAGCGATGAGTCAGGAAATCAATCCGGAACAGGGCCAGGTTCGGCAGGCAGAGGGGGAGGAAGCCCAACCCCGGGAAAAGACCGACGCGGAACGCCGGGAAGCGGCGGAAAAGCTCCAGGCTGCGGTTCAAGATGCCGTGGAAACGGCCGAGGACATCCGCGAGGCGGTACGCCGCCTGACCGTGGAGGCCCTGGCCGAGGGCCGTCTCGATGCGGCGGAGATTCGCAACGTCGTCTCGGCGGTGGTCGAGGGGGCCGGTGCCGGAATCGAAAAGCACGGCGGTCGGGCGCGTCAGGCCCTGCAGGAGGTGCTCCGGGGGCTCGAGGACGGGCTGATCAAAGCCGCGGAAGCCTCCAAACTGGCCCTGGAGGAAGCAGCCGGTCGGGCTCAGGAATTCGCCGAACAGGATGTCAGACGGGCGTTCGACCAGCTGGTGGAGATGGAAAAGGTCTATATCGACACCCTGGCGGAAGTGGCTAGGAAAGGGACGGACCAGACCCGTGAAATCCTCGACGATCTGGCGCGACATGCCCGCAACAGCGGTACCGCCATCGGCGAATACATGGCGGAGGTGATGGAAACCCTGCCGCGCAAACTCCAGGAGGCCGGCGAATGGGGGTTGAAGGCGGGAATCGAGAGCGCCAGGGCCGCCGGTTCCCAGTTGGCCGCCATCGCCAGCGGTTTTCTCGCCGGAATTTCCGAAACCCTCGACCGTCAAGCCGAAAGGCTGAAACCGGAAAAGCCCGATCAAAGCTGATGTGGCTGGAGGCGGTCAGCGCGGTTCACGATCTCGGCCGTCTGTATGACCTGGCCGTGATCCTGGTGCGCTACGGCTTCGCGGGCTTCGTGCGCCGCCTCGGGCTGGCCCACGTCTTCGAGCAGGCGGGCAAGGCGCTCCACTGGAAAGGGGTGGAGGAATTGGTCCAGCTCAACACCCCCCAGCGCATCCGTCGTGCACTGGAGGAAATGGGTCCGACTTTCATCAAGTTGGGCCAGATTCTCGCCACCCGCGTGGACCTGTTCCCTCCCGACTGGATCGAGGAATTCGAAAAGTTGCAGGATCAGGTCCCCCCGCTGCCTTTCGAAACCTTGCGCCCCCAGTTGGAGGCGGATCTAGGAGCGCCGGTGGCGGAGGTGTTCGCCGAGTTCGAGCCCACAGCCCTGGCGGCGGCCTCCATCGCCCAGGTCCACCGCGCCCGCCTGTTCAGCGGCGAACGGGTCATCGTCAAGATCCGCCGCCCTGGGATCGTCGAGATCGTCGAGGCGGATCTGCGCTTGCTGGAGAGGCTGGCGCGGATCGTGGAGAGCGAGGTCAAGGAGCTACGCCGCTACCGGCCCATCGAGATCGTCCATCAGTTCGCCGCCTCCCTGCGCCGGGAGATGGATCTGGAAAACGAGGCCCGCAACGCCGAACGCATGGCGGGCAATTTCGCCCGCGATCCTTGGATCGTGATTCCCAGGATGTACTGGCGGTGGTGCTGTGAGCGCCTCAACGTGCAGGAATACATCGAGGGAATTCCGGCGCGCAAGCTGCAATTGGCCGAGGCCGCCGGTCTCGATCGCAAGGTTCTGGCCCGGCGGGGTTGCGATGCGGTGTTGAAGATGATCCTCATCGACGGTTTCTTCCATGCCGATCCCCATCCCGGCAATTTGATTTTCCTGCCGGGCAATCGTATCGCCTTCATCGATTTCGGCATGGTGGGGCGGTTGTCGGAAACCCGGCGTTACCAGATCGTCGACATGCTGGCGGCGGTCATCGACCGGGATGCACGCACCGCCGTCAACGTGTTGCTGGACTGGTCCGGCGACGTCCAGGTGGACGTGGACGCCCTGACCGCCGACGTGGACATCTTCATCGACACCTATCACGGCTTGCCGCTCAAGCAGCTGAAGATCGCCAACATCCTGTTCGATCTCACCAATTTGATGCGCAACTACAATCTGGTGCTGCCGCCGGATTTGGCTCTGCTGTTCAAGGCCCTGCTGACCCTCGATGGCATGGGCCGCCAGGTCGATCCCGACTTCGACCTGATCACCGCCGCCGCCCCCCACGTGCGCCGCGCCCTGCTCAACCGTTATCGTCCCGATGTCGTGCTCAAGCGCGGCTGGCGCACCGCCGCCGACGTCTTCGATATCATTTCCGCCTTTCCCTACGACGTGCGCCAGCTCGTCAAGGCGCTCAAGAGCGGAAATCTACGCTTCAACGTCGATGTCAATCAATTGGATTATTTCGGTTGGATCATCGACCGGGCCGCCAGTCGCTTGACCGTGGGCATGGTGACCTCCTCCCTGATCATCGGTTCGTCCATCGTCATGACGGTTCCCGGCGGTCCAACGTTGTGGGGGCTGCCCTTGCTGGGAGTGCTGGGGTTCGCCGGTGCGGGCATCGGCGGGGTCTGGCTGTTGATCTCGATCTGGAAGGGGGGGCACCTGCCTCACGGGGAGGGAAAGGAGGAATAAAAAACCCGGCCGGAGCCGGGTTCGTCGAAAACGAGGCCGAATCGCTTCAGCCGGTGATTTTCACGCCGAACACCACCGCCGCCAGGATCAGATAACAGATCACCGCCAGGCCGGCGTGAGCCAGGATCAGCCCCTTCTGGACCTGTCCGGTGGTGTAGCGTTTGTGGGCCGCGGTGACGCCGAGCAGGACGATGACGACCACCAGGGCGATGTTGACGTAGACCTGGGTGTTCCCCGCCAGGGCGGCCCCGATGGCGAGCAGGGCGCCCAGCACGGCGAATCCGGCATGGGTGAGCACCAATTGCCGGGATACGGGAACGCCGCGGAACAGATCGATCGCCATGAACAGGCCCAACAGGGCCACCAGGGTGAACGCAGCCAGAGAAGCTGTCAGCAGGATCATTTTTTTCCTCCCGATCGTTGTGGTTGTCGGGGGGGTATTATAGCGGTAGGGAGTGGTGGGCCAACCCCTTGTGGGGGTCTCCGGATGTAGTCATTCCTCGCCGCTCAGAAAGCCCAGGATATGGAGCAGGCTGGTGAAGAGATTGTAGATCGCCACGTAGAGCGTCACGGTGGCGAGAATGTAGTTGGTTTCCCCGCCGTGGACGATCTGGCTGGTTTCAAACAGGATCAGTCCCGCCATCAACACCATGAACATCGCCGAAACAGCCAGAGTCAGCCCCGGCATGTGGAAAAAGATGGCGCCCAGTCCGGCGAGAAAGGCGACCAGGATACCGGCGAACAAAAAACCGCCCAGGAAGCTGAAATCCCGGCGCGAGACCAGGGCGTAGGCCGACATCCCGAGAAAGATCAGACCGGTGCCGCCCAGTGCCATCATCACGATCTGATGGCCGTTGGGGATGAATTTGAGATACAGGCTCAAAATCGGCCCCAGCGTCAGCCCCATGAAGCCGGTCAACAGAAAGACGAACAACAGCCCCCAGGCGCTGTTGCTGAACTTGTGGGTCAGGAACAACAGGCCGAAATAGCCCGCCAGCGTGACGATCGGCCCCGGATGGGGCAGGTTCAGCGCCATCGCCAGACCAGCGGTGGCGGCGCTGAACAGCAACGTCATCGACAGCAGGGCATAGGTGTTGCGCAGCACCTTGTTGGTCGCCAGAACCCCGGTCTGGGGTTGGCGCATTACGCGTACTCGATTCATGATTCCTCCGGATTCGTTTCCAAAGAACTTGGACAGCGAGATGGTAGCTTAGTTGGCGGAAGAGTGCACGCCCAACGAAACAGGGGCCGGCGCTGGATGCCGGCCCCCGCTGGAGCGATGAGGTGGGGAATCGCTCAGAACTCCAACTTGTCCTTGTTTTTGGCGATGATGGCAGGA
>JALSGR010000079.1 GCA_026982635.1 Methylothermaceae bacterium
CCCCAACAGTCCCAGGGTGATGCCGATCAACAGGGAAAGCAAAACCGCAAGCAGCATGGTCGATACGCCTCCAAAAATCGCCGTTCCCGGCCGGGCCGGTATGGGCGCTATGATAGGCCCTTCTCAGCCTTATAACAATAATTTATATTCATATAGTTTTAGATCATTAGAGCGAATGGGAATATCTCCATTCGGTAGCGGTATCCAGCGCGCATTTCATTTGGATACACTAGACAACACCAATGAAAGCGATTGGCGAAGACGGTTGGGGAAAAAACTCGCCAATTGCAGTTTTCATGAAATTTTGGCATAAAAATATAATGAAAAATAAAATCATCCTGGTTCTCGCAATCTCCCTCACTCTACCGCCAGCCATGGCAGCCCAGAACGCCATGGTGGGCTGGTACGGCTTGTCGGCCGCCGGCAGCTTCGGAGGACTGTCACCCCGACTGGCGAACTTCCGCTGGAGCGTGCTGCACCAGGCCCGCCTCAGTCACCCGCCGCAACCTCAATACGACAGCAAGCCTCACAAACTCACGGAAGACCTTCTGTTCGTACAATTCGATTACCGCATCGACGACCGACTGCACCTCGGCCTGGGATATACCCGCGATTGGCTCGACCGCTTCAACGAAAACCGGGCCTATCAGGAAATCGGCTGGCACCCCCTCCCGGGCGGTACCGGCCGCTGGTTCATCCGTACCCGCCTGGAACAACGAGTCCACGAAAAAGCGGCGCGCGACGCCGTCGGGCTCCGCGGACGGGAATTGATCCAGTGGACCCACCCCGTACCGGGGCTGGGCGGTGTGCGCTTCATGGTCAACGATGAAGTGTTCTGGTATCTGAATTCCAGTGTCTGGCGCAGCGACGGCTTCAGCGAGAACCGCGCCTTCGCCGGGCTGGACATTCCGCTGATGTCGAACAAGAACCGCCTGACCCTCGGATACATGAACCAGTTCGTGCGCAAGGGCACCTCCAAGCGGCACCTGATCAATCACATCCTCTTCGTCAATTTGGGAACCCGCTTCTGATTCGATGAAATCACTCCGTGGCATCTTGCTGTTTTTCGCCTGTACCGCCGCTGCCGGCGAGTGGGAAGCAACCGTGGAAAACTATCTCCACTACACCACCGACGTTTCCCTCTTTTCCGCTTCCCGGCGCCTGGCCCACGACCAGGATCCCACCCTGCCCCTGATCGAAACCGAGTTCGCCCATCGCCGCAGCGACGTGGTCTACGAACCCGAAATCACTCTTTACCGGCGGTTAAACACCCGTCTCGGGCAAGGGCGTTTCGGTATCATCGCCGAAGGGTTCATCTTCCGGGAACGATCCCGCTTCACTCACCCACTGGTAGGGATCGACTGGACCCAAGCGATCCCCGGCGGGTACCGAATCCTCCTCCGCTACACCGCCGTGCCCGACCTCTATCTCGGCCGCAATCGAAGACGCCCCCTGGCCGACGCCCCCCATGCGGAAGGAGAAAACGACCCGGGCCTCGCCCCCGAGGAAGTGAGCACCCACTATTGGAGTCTGGGTCTGGGACACGATTTCGGTGAGCGCATCCATGCCCGCATCTTCGGTCGATACGGTCTGCGCCGCTACGAAGCGCCTTTCGAACACCGCGACAACGATTTCTGGACCGTCGGCGTCCATTTGGAAATGGAATCGACCGAAAACGTCGAAATGATCCTCGGCTACCACTTCGAACGCGCCTATGCCGACGGCCGCCATCGTCCGGAACTGCGCGACGACGTTTCTTACCGGAATCATTACCTGACCGGCGAGTTCGTGATCGCCGTGACTCCCCTTTTGACTCTCGAAATCGGCGGTCACTACGAACGCAACGGGTGGACCTCCGCCATCGAAGGCGACATCCGCCGGGGGGAGTACGAAGACACCGTCCAGGGGGAGGTTGCTTTGCTCTACCGCCTGACCGACCATCTGGAAATATCCCTGGAACTCCAAGGAATCCACCGTAAGGAAAGCTTCGAAGACACCGGCATCGCCAGCTACAACACCAGCTTCGGCCTCCACTTCCTGTTGTGACCGAAACGACGATCCCAATCCCCGGCTTTCCATTATTCGAAATCTCTAATAAAATGCCCTCCACTGTTTCGTCACGAAGAGGGCGTCTTGTCCGGTGGCACGTTTGCTTTTTCTCTGGATCATCCTCACCGTCGCCGTCCCGGCTCCTGCCGATCCTTCGCTTCCACCGGAGCCGCTCTCCCTGAGCGAAGCCATCGCTCTGGTGCGCCAGCGCAATCCCGATCTGCAGGCCGCCCGTACCCGGATCGAACGGGCCGCCGCCCGCCTCGACGAAATCACCGCCGCCTTTCTGCCCCGCATCCAGGCCGGCGTCCACTACACCCACAGCAACGATCCAGCCCGCGCCTTCGGCATGATCGTCTCCCAGCGCCGCTTCGATTTCGCCATGGACATCAACCGCCCCGGCTACGTAGAAGACTTCCGCCCGGAAATCGGCGCCTCCTGGTCCCTGTTCCGCGGCGGCCGGGATTGGTACGCCCGCCAGGCGGCCAAGCTGGGCCTGGAGGCCACCCGCCTGGCGCGCGCCGAACTCGACAACCGCCTCGCCGCCGCCACCAGCCGGGCTTTCTACGCTCTCCTGGAAGCCCCGCAGCGCATCGAGGTAGCCGACAAGACCCTGAAAACCGTGCGTAAGGAGCTGGAACTGATGCGCGCCCGCTTCCGCCAGGGCACCGCCCTCAAGTCCGATGTGCTGTCGTTACAGGTGCGCCTGGCCCAGGCCCGCCAGGACCGTATCCGCGCCGAGAATGCCCGGCTGGCCGCCCGCACCGCCCTCGCCACCCTGCTGGCCCTGCCCTCGGACAGCGACATCGCCGTCCGCGACGAATCCCGGCCCCTGCCCACCGGTCCGGGGGACTTCCAGCACTGGCTGGCACAAGCCCTGCAGCGGCGGCCCGAGTGGCTCGCGGTCCGAAAACAGGTGGCGATGCGGGAAAAGGAATTGCGCGCCGCCTGGGGCGAACACCTACCCCGGGTGGACGCCTTCGTGGTCTACGGGATGAACAGCCCGAACCCGCGCTTCCCCACCTCCCGGGACAACTGGACCATGGGGGTGAAGGCCCAGCTCGACTTGTTCGCCGGCGGCGCCGTCACCGCCCGAGTGCGTCAGGCGCGCCAGCGCCTGGCGGAAGCCGAACGCCTCGAGGAAAGCACCCGGCTGCGGGTGGAAAAGGAAGTCCGGCAGGCCTGGCTGGACCTGCGCGACGCCCTGGCCCGGGTGGAGGTGGCCCGACGTTCGGTGGCCGCCGCCGAGGAGGCCCTGAAACTGGTGCGGGCCCAGTACCGGGGCGGCACCACCACCGTGACCCGCTTTCTGGAAGCCGAGACCGACGCCGCCGGCGCCCACCTCCAGTGGATTTCCGCCCGTTTCGGCGCCCTGGTGGCGGAAGCGGAACTGAAACGAGCTGCCGGTCTATGGAATTCTCAGGAAACCAACGATGATCAAAGCGACCAGTAAACTCGTCTGGGGACCCGCCGCCTTGCTGGGGCTGGTTTTCCTTCTCGCCTGGCTCCAGGGGGCCTTCGCCACCAAGGTGCCGCCGGGCAACCACGAACGTCCGGCCCGCCAGGTTTCCGGCCCGACCGCCGCCGTGATCGAACGGACCCTGCCGAGCCGGCTGCGCTGGCCCGGCACCGTGGGCGCCGACGCCGTCGCCCGTATCGCCCCCAAGCTCCCGGGCCGTATTCTCGAGATCACCGTTGACATCGGCGACCGGGTGAAACGGGGGCAGTTGCTGGCCCGCCTCGACGACCGCCGTCTCCAGGCCCAATTGCGCGCCGCCGAGGCCGTCCTGGCCGCCGCCGAGGCCCAGGCCGCCCGAGCCGCCGCCGACGCCCGCCGCATCCGCCATCTGTTCCGGCAGCAGGCCGCCACCCGGCGCGACCTCGACGCCGCCGTCGCCGCCGAGCGCAGCAGCCGCGCCCGGGTGGAACAGGCGCGTCAGCAAA
>JALSGR010000080.1 GCA_026982635.1 Methylothermaceae bacterium
AAGACGGTCCGGCCCGTTTCGAGTCCATCGAGCCGGTGGGGGGCGGGGGCGCCAACACCTGGTACCGGGTGACCCTGAAGGAGGGCCGTAACCGCATCGTCCGCCGTCTGTGGGAAGCGCTGGGGGTGACGGTGAGCCGGTTGATCCGGGTGCGGTACGGGCCGGTGGCGTTGCCGCCGGGGCTCAAGATCGGCCGGTTTTACGAGTTGACTCCGACGGAGGTTCAGCGTCTGGAGGCCGAACTTGGGCGATGAATCACCTGGAGAAGCTGGTGCGCCAGTATTATCAATGGCGCGGCTACATCGTCCGCGGCAACGTCCGGGTCGGGGCGCGGGAACAAGGGGGTTGGTCCGGGGAGCTGGACATCGTCGCCTACCATCCCTACAGCGATCATCTGATCCACCTGGAGCCTTCCATCGACACCCAGCCCTGGGAGGAGCGGGAAATCCGTTTCCGGCGCAAGTTCGAGGCCGGCCGACGTTACATTCACCGTGAGATCTTTCCCTGGTTGGAACCGGGCACGCCCCTGGAGCAGGTGGCCATCCTGGTGTCCGCCGGACGGCGGGAAGTGGGCGGTGGGAAGGTGATTTCCATCGACGAGTTCATGGCGATGGTACGGGAGGCCGTCGTCCGCCGCGGGCCGCTGTGCCACAGCGCCATCCCCGAGGAATACGACCTGCTGCGGACCCTGCAACTGGGCTTGTGCGGCTATCGCCGGGTGGTGGATTGATATCATGCGCATCGCTCTGAAGCTGGAATACGACGGCAGCCGCTACGCCGGCTGGCAATATCAGCGCCATAGCCCCTCGATCCAGGAAGCGGTGGAGCGGGCCCTGGCCTTCGTCGCCGCCGCCCCCGTGCGGGTGGTGGCCGCCGGCCGCACCGACGCCGGGGTCCACGCCCTGGAGCAGATCGTCCATTTCGACACCGGCGCCCGGCGCCCGGCGCGCGCTTGGGTCCGGGGCGCCAACACCCGTCTGCCGGACGACGTCCGGGTGTTGTGGGCCAGGCCGGTCGCCGACGATTTCCACGCCCAGCGCAGCGCTCTGGCGCGTTGGTACCGTTATCGCATCTGCAACCGGCCGGTGGCCCCGGCCCTGGGGCGGTCCCAGTTGACCTGGTGTCACCGCCCCCTGGACGAGGAGCGGATGCGACGGGCCGCGGCCTGTCTGCTCGGCGAGCACGATTTTTCCTCCTTCCGCGGCCCCTACTGCCAGTCCAAGAGCCCCAACCGCCGGGTCTATCTGCTGGAGGTCGGCCGCTTGGGCGACGAGGTGTTCATCGACATCGTCGCCAACGCCTTTCTCCACAACATGGTGCGCAACATCGCCGGGGTGTTGATGGCCGTCGGCAGCGGCAAGCGGGGGCCGGAGTGGGTGGCGGAAGTGCTGGCCGCCCGTGATCGCCGCGCCGGCGGCGTCACCGCTCCGCCGAATGGTTTGTATTTCGCCGGAATCTGGTATCCTGAGAAGTTCGGCCTGCCGCGCCAGCCGATCTTCGCGCGGCTGCCCCAGGACATCAAACGGGTGGAGGAGGAGCGCGACTTTGCCCCGGACGCGGGTTAAAATTTGTGGATTTACCCGTCTCGGCGATGCGTTGGAAGCGGCGCGTCTGGGCGTGGACGCCGTCGGCCTGGTGTTCTATCCCGACAGTCCGCGGTATGTGACCCCGGAGACCGCCCGGAAGATCGCCGCGGCCCTGCCGGCGTTCGTGACCGTGGTGGGGCTGTTCGTGGACGCCGATCCGGAAACCGTCGAGGCGGTGTTGGAACGGGTGCCTGTGGATTTGCTCCAGTTCCACGGCCGGGAAAGTCCGGAAGAGTGTGCCCGCTACGGCCGTCCTTACATCAAAGCGATCCGGATGGCGGAAGATGTGGACCTGCGCCGGGCGGCCGAACGCTTCCATCAGGCCCGCGGCCTACTGCTGGACGCCTGGCATCCGGCCGTTCCCGGCGGTACCGGCGAATGCTTCGACTGGGCGCGGATCCCCGAGGATCTGCCCCTGCCGGTGATCCTGGCGGGGGGGTTGAGCCCGGCCAACGTGGCCGAGGCGGTCCGTCGGGTCCGTCCCTGGGCGGTGGACGTCAGCTCCGGGGTGGAGAGCGGCAAAGGCATCAAAGATCCGGCCAGGATGGCGGCGTTTTTACGAGAGGTTGAAGATGGCGACAGCACCTGAACACTCGCACACTTACCGAATGCCGGACGAGCGCGGCCATTTCGGCCCCTACGGCGGCATCTTCGTGGCCGAAACCCTGATGTATCCCCTTGAGGAGCTGAAGGCGGCCTACGAAACCTATCTCAAGGACCCGGACTTTCTCGCCGAGCTCGACCG
Organism: Methylothermaceae bacterium; assembly: GCA_026982635.1. GTDB lineage: Bacteria > Pseudomonadota > Gammaproteobacteria > Methylococcales > Methylothermaceae > Methylohalobius. The sequence continues at coordinate 2,332 of JALSGR010000080.1, forward strand.
CGATCTGAGCGATTACGTGGGCCGGCCCTCGCCGCTCTACTATGCCGAGCGCTGGAGCCGCGAGCTGGGTGGGGCGCAGATCTGGCTCAAGCGCGAGGACCTCAACCACACCGGCGCCCACAAGGTCAACAACACCATCGGTCAGGCCCTTCTGGCCAAGCGCATGGGCAAGCGGCGGGTGATCGCCGAGACCGGCGCGGGGCAGCACGGCGTGGCCACCGCCACCGTCGCCGCCCGCCTGGGGCTGGAATGCGTGGTCTACATGGGCGAGGTGGACGTGGAGCGGCAGAAGCTCAACGTCTACCGCATGTCGCTGCTGGGGGCCGAGGTGCGGCCGGTGTCCTCCGGTTCCAGGACCCTCAAGGACGCCCTCAACGAGGCCCTGCGCGACTGGGTCACCAACGTGGACGACACCTTCTACATCATCGGCACCGTCGCCGGTCCCCATCCCTATCCGGCGATGGTGCGCGACTTCCAGGCGGTCATCGGTCGCGAGGCCAAGCGTCAGATCCTGGAAAAGGCGGGGCGCCTGCCAGACGCCCTGGTGGCCTGCGTCGGCGGCGGTTCCAACGCCATCGGCCTGTTCCATCCTTTCATCGAGGACGAGGGTGTGGCCCTGTACGGGGTCGAGGCCGCCGGCCTGGGGATCGAGACCGGGCAGCATTCGGCCCCCCTGTGCGCTGGCCGCCCCGGGGTGCTGCACGGCAATCGCACCTATCTGATGGAGGACGACGACGGCCAGATCATCGAGACCCATTCTATTTCCGCCGGTCTCGACTATCCCGGCGTCGGTCCCGAGCACGCCTGGCTCAAGGACTCGGGGCGGGCCACCTACGTCAGCGTCACCGACGACGAGGCCCTGGAGGCGTTCCACAGCCTCACCCGTCTCGAAGGCATCATGCCGGCGCTGGAGTCGAGCCACGCCCTGGCCTACGCCATGAAACTGGCTCCCCGGATGGACCGGGACCAGATCCTCATCGTCAACGTGTCCGGCCGCGGGGACAAGGACATCCACACCGTCGCCGAACGGGAGGGACTGAAACTGTGAGCCGTATTCAAGCCCGATTCGACCGACTACGCGCCCAGGGCCGCAAAGCCCTGATTCCCTTCATCACCGCCGGCGATCCCGAGCCCGGCTTCACCGTACCCCTGCTGCACGAGATGGTCGCCGCCGGTGCCGACGTCCTCGAGCTGGGGGTGCCGTTTTCCGACCCCATGGCCGACGGCCCGGTGATCCAGCGGGCCTCCGAGCGCGCCCTGCGTCACCGTACCTCGCTGCGCCGGGTGCTGGACATGGTGGCCGAATTCCGCCGCCGCGACGACGAAACCCCCATCGTGCTGATGGGGTATCTCAATCCCATCGAGCGCCTGGGTTACGGCGAGTTCGCGTCCCGGGCGAAGGCGGCGGGCGTCGACGGGGTGCTGACCGTAGATCTACCGGTGGAGGAGGCCGAGGACGAAATGCTGCCGTTGCTGTACGAGGCTGGTATCGACCCCATCTTCCTGCTCGCCCCCACCAGCCCGCCGCGGCGCATCGAGCAGGCCGACGCCGCCGGGCGTGGTTATCTGTATTACGTCTCCCTCAAGGGGGTGACCGGCGCCGGCCATCTGGATCTGGAGGACGTGGCCCGCAAGGTGGCGGCGATCAAGGCCCTGGCCA
>JALSGR010000081.1 GCA_026982635.1 Methylothermaceae bacterium
GGCACAAGCGGCAACCGATGCATTCGGCGGCGATGACCGTGTGCATCAGGTTGGCCGCCCCGACGATGGCATCCACCGGACACGCCTCCAGGCAGCGGGCGCAGCCGATGCAGCGGGATTCGTCGATTTGTGCGATCTGGGCAAATTTTGCTGCCATCTGCTTCACTATTTTACCCGCATCCCCGGTTCGGCCCCCTCGTCGGGCGACAGCAGATAGAGATCTTTGCCACCCGGACCTGCCGCCAGCACCATGCCCTCGGACACACCGAAGCGCATCTTCCGGGGCTTGAGGTTGGCCACCATGACGGTCAGCCGTCCCTCCAGGGATTTAGGATCGTAGGCGGCCTTGATGCCGGCGAGCACGGTCCGGGTCTCCCTGCCCAGATCCAAGGTCAGCCGGAGCAGCTTGTCGGCCCCTTCCACCTTTTCCGCCCGGACGATCCTGGCGACGCGCAGATCGATCTTGGCGAAATCGGAATAATCGATTTCCGCGGCGACGGGTTCGACCGCGGCCGATCGGGCGGCGACCGGCGCCAGGCTTTCCCGGGAGGCTTCCACCATGGCCCGGATCTTGTCCGGATCGACCCGCACCAGCAGCGGCTTGAAATCGTTGATCCGATGTCCCAGGATCGGCTGGGTGGCTACGTCGGGCCAGGACTGATCGCCGAGGTTGAGAAACGCCTCGGCCTCCTTCGCCAGCCTGGGTAGAACCGGCTTGAGATAGGCCACCAGAATGCGGAACAGGTTGAGCCCCTGGGTGCAGACGGCCTGCAGCTCGTCGTCCCGCGCCGGGTCCTTGGCAACGACCCAGGGTTTGCGCTCGTCGATGAACTGGTTGGCGCTGTCGGCCAGGGCCATGATTTCCCGCATCGCCTTGCCGAATTCCCGGTTCTCGTACAGGTGGGCGATCCGTTCCCCGGCGTCGAGAAATGCGACGAACAGGTCGGGATCGACCAAGGAATCGGCGAGCCGGTTATCGAACCGTTTTCGGATGAAACCGGCGCAGCGGGAGGCGATATTGACCACCTTGCCCACCAGGTCGGCGTTCACCCGCTGAATGAAATCGTCGAAGTTGAGGTCGATGTCCTCGATGCCCGGCCCCAGCTTGGCGGCGAAGTAATAGCGCAGGTATTGGGGATCGAGGTGGTCCAGATAGGTCCGGGCCCGGATGAAGGTGCCGCGGGACTTGGACATCTTTTCGCCGTTGACGGTCAGAAAACCGTGGGCGTGGATGGCCGAGGGCGTGCGAAAACCGGCTCCATGGAGCATCGCCGGCCAGAACAGGGCGTGGAAATAGATGATGTCCTTACCGATGAAATGATGCAGCTCCGCGGTGCTGTCCGGCCGCCAATACTCGTCGAAATCCAGCCCCTTCTCCCGGCACAGATGGAGAAAACTGGCCATGTAGCCGATGGGGGCGTCGAGCCAGACGTAGAAATACTTGCCCGGCGCATCCGGGATCTCGAAGCCGAAATAAGGCGCATCCCGGGTGATGTCCCAGTCACGCAGCCCGGCCTCGAGCCATTCGTTCACCTTGTGAGCCACCTCCGGCTGCAGATGACCGGCCTCATGGACCCATTGCTTGAGGAAATCCGCGAAAGCCGACAGCTTGAAGAAGAAGTGTTCGGTCTCTTTCTCCACCGGTCTGGCACCCGAAACCGCCGAGACCGGGTTCTTCAACTCGGTGGGCGAATAGGTGGCGCCGCACACCTCACAACTGTCGCCGTACTGATCCCCGGCACCGCAGCGAGGGCATTCGCCCTTGATGAAACGGTCCGGCAGAAACATGCCCTTCACCGGATCGTAGAACTGGGTGATGGTGCGCGACTCGATGTAACCGGCGGCTTTCAGGCGGCGGTAAATTTCCTCGGCCAGTTCCCGATTCTCTGGCGAATGAGTGCTGTAGTAACTGTCGAAACCGATGTCGAAGGCGGCGAAGTCGGCCCGATGCTCCCGCCCCACCCGTTCGATCAGTTCCTCGGGAGTGATCCCCTCCTCCTGGGCCTTGAGCATGATGGGGGTGCCATGGGTGTCGTCGGCGCAGACATACCAGCACGTCGATCCCCGCATCTTCTGGAACCGGACCCAGATGTCGGTCTGGATGTACTCCACCAAATGGCCGAGATGGATAGGGCCGTTGGCGTAGGGCAAAGCGCTGGTGACGAGGATCTTGCGGTGATTGGCTGGCATGATGTCGGTTCCCTGAGTCCACACTGAAAAGGAAATATTTTATCCCAGTTCAGACCAGCCTTCGTGACACTGGCCTCGTTTTCCCATCCGTCGTCAAGGCGCGGAAGGATCGTCGGGACGGAAGAAATGGCTCGGGCGCTTCACCGTCTGGCGATTGGATTCGCTGACCTTGCCCTCCCGGGCCAGCTCCGCCAGCCACAGATCGTGATGCTGGCGCGCCCAGGACAAATCCACCGAACCGGTGACCATACCCTCCAGCGCCCCCTCGGTGCCGAGGGTGCCGATGTAGATGTGGCCCAGAGAAGCGGCCAGGACGATCAGGGCGGCGGCCACGTGGAGGAGATGGCTCAACTGCAGCTGCTCCCGTTCCAGCCCGAACAAAGGCAGATCGAGGATCAGACCAGTGACCGACACCACCGTCCCCATGGCCATGAGGAGCCAGAACCAGGCCTTCTCCCCGGCGTTCATGCGTCCGGCGTGGGGGTGAGCGCCGCCGAACATCCCGCCGAAGGACTTGAGCCAGTCCCAGTCGATTTTTTGCCACAGGTTGTCGCGGAACCAGATCAGCCCCATCACCACCAGGCAAGCGACGAACAGGGGGCCGGTCAGGTTGTGGACGAACTTGGCGCCCGCCAGATAGGCGGCGAAGGACTCGTGGCCGATCAGGGGGATCAGCAATCGGCGGCCGTAGAGAAGGCTCAGGCCGGTCAACGCGAGGGTCAGAAACAGGATCGCAGTGATCCAATGGAGCACCCGCTCGCCCAGATGCCAGCGGGGCACGCGGACGCCGGTCCGTGGTTTCGCCAGACGCTGGGGACCGTGGAGCAGATGGAACAGCCCCAGGGCGAACACCACACCGCCGAGCAGCACGCCCCCGGCCCATGCCAGCGGCCCATTGCGCCAGCGGCGCCAGACCTCGCCGGAAGCCTGGATCAGCTCTCCGCTCTCCAGACCGCGGACCGCGCTGTAACCCTCGACCCCGTCGCGGACCTGATGCCAGAGATCGGCGCGGGGATTGGTCCAGTCGATCGCGGCCGCCATCAGGCCCGCGGTCAGGATCGACAACGCCAGGGTGGTGGCCCACCACAAGCGGCGACTGCGATGGCCGGATATTGCGGTCGCCATGGTCACCGATCCGTCTGTACCTGAACCACCCGCCGCCGCAGGGTGGCGGCGTCCGGGTGATGCGCGTGGACATCGGCCTTGCCGGCGTACTCGGGATTGCGGTCGAAAACTCGATCTGCCTGGCGTTCGCAGGCGGTCAGAAGCAGGACCATGACGATCCACCACCCTCGGAGCAGGCGCCGCCGCCGTCCGCTCATGACTTCTCGTCCCCGTATGCCTGGCCCCAGCCCCAGGGCACCTGGGGTTTCACCGCCGCCCCGTCGCGGTCGGCGCGGCGCACCACCCGCTCGCGGAAAATGTCGGCGATGACGTCGCCGTCACCGGCCAGAAGGGCCTTGGTGGAACACATCTCGGCGCACAAGGGCAGCTTGCCCTCGGCCAGGCGGTTGCGGCCGTATTTCTCGAATTCGGCCTCGGACAGATCCTCTTCCGGCCCGCCGGCGCAGAAGGTGCATTTGTCCATCTTGCCCCGCACCCCGAAGGCCCCGTCCTGGGGAAACTGGGGAGCGCCGAAGGGACAGGCGTAGAAGCAGTAACCGCAACCGATGCACAGGTCCTTGTCGTGGAGCACCACCCCGTCTTCGGTGACGTAGAAACAGTCCACCGGGCACACCGCGGCACACGGCGGATCGGAACAGTGCATGCA
>JALSGR010000082.1 GCA_026982635.1 Methylothermaceae bacterium
CGGTCTCGGTGAGGAAGATGTCCTGCACCACCAGATGCTCCAACTTAGCCAAAGCGGCGCGGGCGTGGGCCACGTTGGGATCGGACATGGCCGGGTTCTCCCCTTCGATGTACATGCCGCGCACCTGACCCTTCTCGATGGCGTGGATCACCTCCACCACCGTCAGACCCGGTTCGGGATCGAGCCGGGCACCCCAGAGCTCTTCGAAACGGGCACGGGCGCGGGGATCGCTGACCGGTTGGTAATCGGGAAACACCATCGGGATCAAGCCGGCGTCGGAGGCCCCCTGAACGTTGTTCTGCCCGCGCAGAGGATGAAGCCCGGTACCCGGACGGCCGATCTGGCCGGTCATCAGGGCCATGGCGATCAGGCAACGGGCGTTGTCGGTGCCGTGGACGTGCTGGGAAATGCCCATGCCCCAGAAGATCATCGAAGCCCTCGAGGTGGCGTACAGACGCGCCACTTCACGAATGGTGTCGGCGGGAATCCCACACACCGGCGCCACCCGTTCCGGGGCGTAGTTCTTCAAGTGATGGCGGAGGTTGTCGAAGCCTTCGGTGTGCTTGGCGATGAACTCCCGGTCGTACAGCCCCTCCTCGACGATGACGTGCATGATGCCGTTGAGCAGGGCCACGTCGGTGTCGGGGCGGAACTGGAGCGAATGGGTGGCGAAGCGGCAGATCTCGGTACGCACCGGATCGGCGACGATGAGCTTGGCACCGTTGCGGGCGGCGTTCTTGAACCAGGTGGCCGCCACCGGATGGTTGACGGTGGGATTGGAACCGATGAGGAAGATCACCTCGGCCTGCATCACGTCGGCCACCGGATTGGACACCGCGCCGGAACCGATGCACTCGAGCAGCGCCACCACCGACGAAGCGTGACACAGCCGGGTGCAGTGGTCGACGTTGTTGCTGCCGAAGCCGGTGCGCACCAGTTTCTGGAACAGGTAGGCCTCCTCGTTGCTGCCCTTGGCCGAACCGAAGCCAGCCAGCGCCTTGGGACCATATCGATCGCGGATACGCTTGAGACCTGAGGCGGCCAAGTCCAGCGCCTCCTCCCAGGTGGCCTCCCGGAACACCTCATGCATCCGATCGGGATCGATCAGTTCGGGGGTCTTGGGCACCCCCTCGCGCCGGATCAGCGGCTTGGTGAGCCGACGGGGATTGTGAACGTAGTCGAAGCCGAAGCGCCCCTTGACGCACAGCCGGCTGTGATTGGTCTCGCCGTCGCGCCCCTCCACGTAAAGGATGCGGTTGCCGCGCACGTTGAAGGTCAGCAGACAACCGACACCACAATAGGGACAGGTGGAATCGACCTTCTTGTCCACGGGCAGATGGCCGACGTCGCCGGCCGGCATCAGGGCCCCGGTGGGACAGGCCTGGACGCATTCGCCGCAGGCCACGCAGGTGCTGTCGCCCATGGGATCGTCCAGGTCGAAGACGATCTTGGAAGCCGCGCCGCGAAAGGCGTAGCCGATGACGTCGTTGGCCTGTTCCTCGCGGCAGGCGCGCACGCAGCGGGTGCACTGGATGCAGGCGTCGAGATTGACCGCCATGGCCGGATGGGACGGGTCCGGGGCCGGCTGCGTCCGCTGGGGGAAGCGGGGCCGGCCGACGCCCATCTTGGCGACCCACCGATCCAACTCGGAATCGTCCCGGTAGGGGGACTTCCCCTGATCCGGCATGTCCGAGAGCAACAGCTCCAGCACCATCTTCTGGGACTTGACGGCCCGCTCGCTCTTCGCCTGGACCTTCATCCCCTCCCGGGGCGTCCGGCAGCACGACGGCGCCAGCACCCGTTCGCCCTCGATCTCCACCACGCAGGCGCGGCAGTTGCCATCCGGGCGGTAGCCCTCCTTGTAACAGAGGTAGGGAATCTCGATGCCGTGGCGTTTGGCCGCCTGGAGGATGGTTTCCCCCTCGTAGGCGGTGATCTCCCGCCCGTCCAGGGTGAACGTGACGGTCTTGAGCTCTTCGACGTATTCGGGATTGGCAGCCATACTTCAGCCCTCCAACTCATGGGGGAAATACTTGAACACGCAGCGGATCGGGTTGGGCGCCGCCTGCCCCAGGCCGCAGATCGAGGCGTCGGCCATCACCTGACACAGGTCTTCGAGACGCTCGCGATCCCACTGGCCACCTTCCATCAGTGCAGCCGCCTTGGCGGTCCCCACTCGACAGGGGGTGCACTGGCCACAGGACTCGTCCTCGAAGAACTTGATGGCGTTGAGGGCCAGATCCCGGGCCTTGTCGTGCTGGGAGAAGATCACCACCGCCGCCGAGCCGATGAAACAACCGTATGGATTGAGGGTGTCGAAATCCAGCGGGATGTCGCCGAGGGAAGCAGGCAGGATGCCGCCGGAGGCGCCCCCCGGGAAATAGCCGTAGAATTCGTGGCCGTCGAGCATGCCGCCGCAGTATTCGTCGATCAGCTCGCGCACCGTGATCCCCGCCGGCGCCAGATGCACCCCCGGCTTCTTGACCCGCCCGGACACCGAGAACGAACGCAGCCCTTTGCGCCCGTGACGACCGAAGGAGGTGAACCAATCCGGCCCCTTCTCGACGATGTCCCGTACCCAGTGCAGGGTTTCCATGTTGTGCTCGAGGGTCGGGCGGCCGAACAGACCGACCTCGGCCAGATAGGGCGGCCGCAGCCGGGGCATGCCGCGTTTGCCCTCGATGGATTCGATCATCGCCGATTCTTCGCCGCAGATGTAGGCGCCGGCGCCACGGCGCAGGTGGATCGGCGGCAGGGAGCCCTTCACCGGCGGGTCCGCCTGCAACCTGGCCAGTTCGGTCCGGAGAATCTTGCGGGCGGCGGGATATTCGTCGCGCAAATAGATGTAGATGGCCTCGCAACCGACCACGTGGGCGGCCACCAACGCCCCTTCGAGAAAACGATGGGGATCGGACTCCAGATAATGGCGGTCCTTGAAGGTGCCCGGCTCCCCCTCGTCGATGTTGACCGCGAGATAGCGCGGCGCCGGCTGCTTGCGGACGATGTCCCACTTGACGCCGGCGGGGAACCCGGCCCCACCGAGCCCCCGCAGACCGGCGTCCTTGAGGGCGGCGATCACGGTCTCCGGATCGCGGTGTCCTTCCACCAGGCCGAGCAGCAATTCGTAACCGCCCTTGGCGCGGTAGGCGTCGTAATCGGTATACTCGGGAACCGGCGCCTCCACCGCACCGGTTTCCACCGCCGCCCGGACCTTCTCCGGCGTCGCCCCATCGATAGGATTCTGTCCCACCACGGCCACCGGTGCGTGCTGGCAGCGGCCCACGCACGGCGCCGGCAGCACCCGCACGCCTTCACCCAACCCCCGCTGGAGCGCGTCGAGCAGTTCGTGGGCGCCGTACATCTGACAGGTCAGCGATTCGCAGACCCGCACCGTCAGCGGCGGCGGCGGGGTTTCACCTTCCTTGACCACGTCGAAATGGTGGTAGAAGGTCGCCACCTCGTACACCTCCGCCGGCGACAGCTTCATTTCGTGGGCCAGGGCGACGATATGCTTGGCGGAGATGTACTTGTAGGCATCCTGAATCTTGTGCAGATGCTCGATGAGCAGGTCACGGCGCCGCGGCGCGTCGCCGAGCAGCGCGCGGATTTCCTCCAGCGCGGTGAGATCCACGGGCCGTCCGCGCGCCACCCGGAACTTTCTCTTGCCTGCCTGTTCCGCTGCCATAATGCCTTACCTTTACAGTTGGGTTACATCTCGCCAAATCTAACCAAGCCGGATCAAGAATTCAAACCTTATTGTTGACTGCTTAATTTCATTTTACGAAACAATGCTGCTCGGCTTCCTGTTCCGCCTCCTTCAATTGGTTCCGTAGAATCTTGGACTGGGGTGGATCGCGAAATACGCCGCCCCGTTCGCCGGGCATGGACTTGAGGTTCTTGAAGACCAGGGCCTCGGAATAGGCCTGATAGTTCAGGCGCCGGGCCACCTCGTCCGCCTTGCAACTGCAGTGGTAGAGGTTGTCGTAGGTCTGGCCGCCGTGTTCGCGCATGCACTGGAACACGTATTCCACCCGGGCCTGGGTGGGCCAGTCGTTGCGAGGGGGCGACTTGGCCTCCGCCGCCGTTTCCGGCCCGCGGCCGTCGGACTGGGTGGCGCAACCGGCCGACAGCGCGGCCAGCACGATCATCGCACGATACAGTTTGGCACTCATGAGCGGCTCCTTACTGAAGATGAACGGATGGGAATATAATGGAAAGAGGATTCTATCATTCCCACCGCCGGAGGATAGCCCATGGCCGCTCCCGCCAGACGCCGTGCCACCTACGAAGATCTGTGCCGCGTCCCCGAATCCTTGGTGGCGGAGATCATCGACGGCGAACTGATCGTCCATCCCCGCCCCGCACCGAAGCACGCCCGGGCCACTTCCATGCTCGGGGGTGAAATCATCCACCCTTTCGACAAGGGCCGCGGCGGCCCCGGCGGCTGGTGGATCCTCGACGAGCCGGAATGCCACCTGGGCGACGACGTGGTGGTCCCCGACCTAGCCGGCTGGCGCCGAGAGACGTTGCCGCGCCTGCCCGACACCGCCTGGTTCGAAACGGTGCCGGACTGGGTTTGCGAGGTCCTGTCCCCGGCCACCTACAAGACCGACCGCCGCCGCAAGATGCCGCTCTACGCCCGCCACGGCGTCGCCCACCTGTGGCTGGTGGACCCGGAGGCCCGTACCCTGGAAACCTACCGCCTCCAGGAAGGCCGCTGGTTGCTGCTGGCCACCTTCTCCGACCGGGAAACGGTGTCGGCCGAACCTTTCGCCGCCGTTCCCTTCGAGCTGGGCGGCCTCTGGGTCGACTAGAGGACGATCCGACGGAAATCCCGCACCTGGCGGTGGCGAGCGTCCGGCTGCGGTTCCCGGTCGCGCACCAGCCACACCGTCGCCATCCCCGCCTCCCGGGCGGCGTCCAGCTCCTCGACCACGTCCGACAGGAACAGGATCTCCGCCGGCGGCAGCCCGACGGCCTCGGCGATCTTGCAATAGCTTTGCGGATCGCGCTTGGGGCCGGTGCGGGTATCGAAGAAGCCGGAGAACAGCGGCGTCAGGTCGCCGTAGGGGGTATGGCCGAACAACAATCGCTGGGCCGGCACCGAACCGGAGGAAAAGACGTACAGATCCATTCCCTGCGCTTTCCATTCCCGCAACTTTTCCACCGCATCTTCGTAGACGTGTCCCTGGAAATCGCCGTTTTCGTAACCCGCCTGCCAGATCATCCCCTGCAAAGCCTTGAGGGGCGGGACCTTCTCGTCGCGGTCGCTCCAGGCCTCCAATTGGGCGACGACGCCGTCCAGGTCCAGAGACTGGCCGGCGATGCGCCGCACCTCCGCCAGCAGTGGCTTCACTTGCGGGTCGTCGGCCCGGCGGCGGACGAAATCCCCCAAGCGGGTCCGGGCGTAGGGAAACAGAACATCCTTGACGAAGCTCAGGGACGAGGTGGTGCCCTCGATGTCGGTCAGGATCGCACGGATCATGCCCCGACCTTCGCCAGCCAGTCTTCCAGCCGGGGAAAGCGGTCGGCGATGTCGCTGCCGGTGTAGTCCGCCTCCCACCCTTCCGGGGTGGTGAACAGACGGATGCACTTGAGATCCGGCCGCGCCCCCATGTCGAACCAGTGGCGAGTGCCGGCGGGCACGCTGATGAGATCCCCGGCTTCGCAGAGGACGACGTACACCCGGTCGTCGGAATGGAGATAGAACAGGCCGCGACCGCCGACGAAGAAACGCACCTCGAAATCGCGGTGGGTGTGCTCGGAGAGGAACTTGGCCCGCAAGGCCTCGCGCTGGGGATGATCGGGGGTGACGGCGATGACGTCGGCGGAACGGAAGCCGTAGGTTTCCTCGAGGCGCCGGATCTGGGTCTCGTAGGCGGCGAGGATGGTGTCCTGATCGGCGTCTTCCGCCAGGGGCCGGTCTGCCCGCCAGCGCTCGAACAGAACGCCGATGCGGTCCAGGCGCTCGGCGATGGCTTCGGGATCGGCGATCGTCTCGAACGGCTCGAAGCTGGTTTCTGGGGAAACGGTCAACAGGCTCATGATCTCACTCCGTACAGTCTCACTTCACAGTCGAACATGAATTCCAGCGCCTCCACCGCCGTGAGCGCCGCCGCGACGCTGCGCCCCCAGGCGTAGAAGCCGTGGCCGGCGATGATATAGGCGTGCAAGCGGCGGTGGCGGTCGATCCAGGCGTCCACCTTGGCCGCCAGGCGGGGAATGTTCTGGTCGTTGGGGAAGATGGGCACCACCAGGCGGTGGGCGTGGGTGTCGATGCCGTCGAGGGCCTTGAGCAATTCGTGGTCCTCGAGCACCAGCTCCCCCTTGAACAGGCGTGAGGCCAGCACCGCCGCCGGGGAATGGGGATGGAGCACAGCCCGTACCTCGGGGAAACGGCGGTAGATGCCCAGATGGAGGGCGGTTTCCGCCGACGGCCGCCGGTCGTCCAAAGAGCGCCCCTCGGCGTCCACCCGCAGGATGTCACCGGTAGTCAGGCGACCCTTGTGACGCCCGGACACGGTGACGGCGAAGGTGCCGTCGTCGAGGCGGACGGACAGGTTGCCGCTGGTGGCCGGCACCCAACCGCGCCGATACAATTCCCGCCCGGCTTCGATCAGTTCCGCGACCGCCCGCTCGAACCCGCTCATGGCACCTGGAGGTTGTCGATCAGCCGGGTCCGCCCCAACCAGGCGGCGGCGAGAATCACCAGGGGGCGGTCACCGGGCGTCGCCTCGCCCAGATCGGCGCGGCGGATCTCGAAATAGTCCGGGCGAAAGCCGGCCTGGCGCAACCGCTCCCGCTGGCACCGGCACAGGGCGGCGAAGTCCGTCTCCCCGGCGGCGATGGCGTCGCGCGCTTCGCACAGACTACGGTAGAGCACCGGCGCCCGCTCGCGTTCCGCCGGGGTCAGATAGCCGTTGCGCGAACTCATGGCCAGGCCGTCGGGTTCTCGGACGATGGGAGCGCCGACGATTTCGACCGGGAAGTTCAAGTCGGCGGTCAGGCGCCGGATCACCTGAAGCTGCTGGTAGTCTTTCTCCCCGAACACCGCCACGTCCGGCTGGACCAGGTTGAACAGCTTGGCCACCACGGTGGCGACGCCACGGAAATGCCCCGGCCGACTCGCGCCGCAGAGCGTCTCGGTGATGCCGGGCACCTCCACGTACGTGGATTCCGCCAACGGCCGTGGATAGATCTCGGCCACCGGTGGTGCGAACAACAGGTCGGCGCCCCGCTCCGTCAGCCTGGCGCGGTCCTGCTCCAGGGTGCGGGGGTAACGCTCGTAGTCCTCGCCGGGGCCGAACTGGAGTGGATTGACGAACACGCTCACCACCACCCGGTCGGCCCGCGCCCGCCCCAGATCCACCAGCCGCAGATGACCTTCGTGGAGATTGCCCATGGTGGGCACCAGGGCGATGCGGGCGCCGTCCCGGCGCCAGACGCCCAACTGGCGGCGCAGCTCGGCGATGGTGTCAACCTGCCGCAATGATCACCTCCTCAATAGCAATGGATGTCGGCGGGGAACTCACCCGCCTTCACCGCCGTGATGTAGGCTCGCACCGCAGCTTCGATCCCGCCGGCACCGGCAAGGAAATCCTTGACGAAACGGGGCGGCGTCCCGTCGGGCCACAGTCCCAGAAGATCGTGCAGCACCAGCACCTGGCCGTCGCAGTGGGGACCGGCGCCGATGCCGATGGTGGGCACCGACACCTCGGCGGTGACGGCCTCGGCCAGCGTCGCCGGGATACACTCCAACACCAGCAGATCGACCCCGGCCTCCTCCAGCAGGCAGGCGTCCTCGAGCAAACGCTGGGCCGCCTGGGGATCGGCGCCCTGGACCCGGTAGCGCCCCAGACGATGGATCGACTGGGGCAGCAGGCCCAGATGCCCGCAAACGGGAATACCCTCGGCCACCAGGGCCCGGACCGTCTCCAGGCGCGACCGGCCGCCTTCCAGCTTCACCATCTGGGCACCGGCGCGCATCAGCTTCGCGGCGCCGGCGACCGCCCGGCTCGGGGTCGGGTAACTGGCGAAGGGCAGGTCCGACAGCAGCAACGCCCGCTGAAGGCCCCGACGCACGCAGGCGGTGTGATAAGCCATGTGCGCCAACGTCACCGGCACGGTGGTGGCGTGTCCCTGGATCACCGTCCCCAGGGAATCGCCCACCAGGGCCAACTCGACGCCCGCCGAATCGAGGACGGCGGCGAACCGGGCGTCGTAGGCCGTCAGACCGGCGATTTTCTCGCCCCTGCGCTTGAACTCCCGCAATTCGGGAACCGTGATCGCCGTTCTCATAAACGCTCCAGCCCTTCCGCAGGGCAATGCCGTAACAGATCCTTCAACAACCCCTTGCCCGGAACGTACAGGTCCTGGGGGGCGATCTCCGCCAACGGATACAGGACGAAGGGACGTTCGGCGATGGCATAGTGGGGCACGGTCAGGCTTTCGGTGCGGATGCAGGCGGCACCGTAAAGCAGCAGATCGAGATCCAACGTCCGGGGCCCCCAGCGTTCGCCGCCGCGCACCCGCCCCTCGGCGGTTTCGATCGCTTGCAGCGCCCGGAGCAGATCCTGGGCCGGCAACGTGGTGTCCACCGCCATCACCGCATTGACGAAATCGGGCTGGTCCCGGGGACCGAGGGGCTCGCTGCGGTAGAGGGCGGAGAATCCGCGTTCCCGGACGCCTTCCAGGGCGGCGATACGGCGGCGCGCCCGGCGGATCCGAGTCTCCGGCTCCGCCAGATTGCCGCCCAGACCGATGTAAGCGCTCACCCAAGCGTTCACGTCGAGGTCTGCTCCCGTTTCCGGCCCCGCCGCCGGGAACGCCGTCGCCTTCCCCTTCCCGGTGCGGCCGTCATCTTGCGCCGGGTGGCTTCATCGGCGTGCTGGAAGCGGGTCCACCATTCCGCCAATTCGGCATCCACTTCGCCGGACTCGCTGCGAAGCAGCAGGAAATCGTAGCCGGCCCGGAAACGGGGATGGCTCAACAACTTGAACGCCCTCCCCCCCTGGCGGCGTTCGAAACGCGGTTGCAACAGCCATACTTCCCGCATCGGCAACGAGATGCGCCGGGGAATCGCCACGTGTTCCAGTTGCCGGGTGATGACTTCGCAGGCCGCTTCCTGGAGCGCCATGACCGGCGCCACACCCTGCGCCTGGCGCTTCCGGGCCTCCAGACGCACCGGCTCCCACAACAGGGCGGCGAAAAGGAAATAAGGGGCGACCGCCTTTCCCTCTTGGAGGCGGCGGTCCGTGTTCTCCAGGGCCTTGGCCAGGAAGACGAGGGGAAAGCCATCCGGCTCCCGGGCCAGAGCGTGGTCGGTCAGGGGAAACAGCGACCGGAACAGACCGTAGTGACGCAAAGATTCGAAAACCTGGACCCCATAGCCGGCCAGAAACAGTTTCAGCACCTCGTCGTAGAGACGGGCCGGTGGCACGTCTTCCAGCAACGGGGCCAGACGGGACAGCGGCGCCTCGCAGGCGGGATCGAGCGTGAAACCCAGCTTGGTCATGAAGCGCACGGCCCGCAGCATCCGCACCGGATCCTCCCGGTAGCGCACCTCGGGATCGCCGATCAGCCGCAGCACCCCACGGCGCAGGTCTTCCATCCCGCCGACGTAGTCCACCACGGAAAAATCGGCGATGTCGTAATAGAGGGCGTTGACGGTGAAATCCCGTCGCCAGGCGTCTTCCTCGATGGTGCCGTAGACGTTGTCACGCAACACCCGTCCGGTGGTCGCCTCCAACGCCCAGTCTCCCCCCGCCTTGGGGGCCGCCGCCCGGAACGTGGCCACCTCGATGATTTCCCGGCCGAAACAGACATGGGCCAGCCGGAACCGGCGACCGATCAGCCGGCAGTTGCGGAACAGGCGCCGAACCTGCTCCGGATGGGCGTCGGTGGCGACGTCGAAGTCCTTGGGCTCGCGCCCCAGCAACAGGTCGCGCACACACCCCCCCACCAGACAGGCGCGAAAACCCGCCTTGTGGAGGCGATACAACACCTTGAGAGCGTTAGGGCTGATCTGGGCCCGCGAGATCGGATGTTCCGAACGAGGATAGATCCGGGGCTGGACCTTACGGTCAGGGCCGAATCCGGGTTTCAGCAGTTTTTTGACTAGATTGAGGATCGGCAAAGCTCTTATCGGTCGAACTCAGATTCCCATTTGACTCAGGGCCACCATGATATCGTTAATGATGGCGGTCAGGCGGGGATGGGCCACCTCGAAACGCAGGATTTCGTCTTCCAGTTCCTGGACCAGACTGTGGTGTTCCTCCGCCCCCCCTTCCTGCTGGAGTTGCCGCTCCACCCGGCGGGCCAGATCCTCCAGGCGCTGCCGCGTCTCGTCGTCGGCCTTCAGGTTTTTCAGTTCGGCCCGCAGCCGATCCAACCCCTCGCTCAGCTTGCGCTTGCTTTCCCCGGTCATGGCGTTCTCCATTCTACTGTTTCGGGAATCCTACCACACCCTGCGATTTCCCGGCATCCGGCAAAACGCTTATCGCCGCCGGGAAGGCGAGCCTTTATAATGCTATGCTGGTATCTGTCGTTTCAAAAACAGGACAAGCGTCCGCATCAGCACCGAGAGGAGGTTAGCATCGATGAACGCCATCCCCGACGTTTATAAGATCAAGATCCGCCATGAGGAGTTCCTGGCCCACCCCGCCATGACTTCCTTGTTCGTCGTACTGTTCTTCGCCCTCACTTTCGCCCGTCTGCCCGCTTTGCTCTACATGATCATACTGGCCGTGGAAATCTACATCGCCATGTTCTTCGGGGCCCGCTTCGCCGGCGCCGAGGCGCAACCGGCCCAGAGCGGAGACGAAGCCCAACCCAGCGGGGAATCCTCCTGACCATGATGGATTTCGCCAGACAGAGCGGCTCGCTCATCAAGAAACGCAGCGATTGTCTCATCGTCGGCATCTTCGAAAAACGCAAGCCGACCCCCGCAGCGGAAACGCTCGACCAGGCCAGCGACGGTCTGCTGGGAAAAATTCTCAAACGGGAGAATTTCAAGGCCAACCCCGGCGACACCCTGACGATCCATCACCTGCCCGGCTGCCGGGCCGAACGGGTCATCGCGGTGGGTCTGGGAGAGCGGAAAAAACTCACGGGCAAATCCTTCGCCAAGGCCGTGGAGGGGGCGGCCAGAGCGGTACTCGCCACCGCCGCCAAAAAGGCCGTGTGCACCTTGATGGAAGCGCCGGTCCAAGGCCATGACGCCCGCTGGAAGGCCAGACAGATCGCCCTGCGTTTCGCCGACGCCGCCTACCGTTTCACCGAGTTGAAAAGCGAGTCCGGGGATCCGCCCCGACTCAAGCAGGTAGATCTGCACTGCCCCGACAAGGAAGACGGCGAGGCAGTAGACCGGGGCGCCGAGGAGGGTAGAAGCATCGCCACCGGCATGAAGCTCGTCAAGGACCTGGCCAATCTGCCGGGCAACATCTGTACCCCGACCTACCTGGCGGAACAGGCCCGGCACTTGGCCGACCGTCACGGCACCGTCAAGGTCACGGTGCTCGAAGAAAGCGACATGGAAAAGCTGGGGATGGGGGCGTTGCTGGCGGTTTCCCGCGGCAGCCGCCAGCCGGCCAAGCTGATCGTGCTGGAATACCGAGGCGCCAAGGCCAAGGACAAACCCATCGCCGTCGTGGGCAAGGGATTGACCTTCGACGCCGGCGGCATCTCTCTCAAACCGGCCCAGAACATGGACGAGATGAAATACGACATGTGCGGCGGCGCCACGGTGTTGGGTCTCGTGGAAACCGCGGCGCTGCTGGATATGCCGCTCAACCTCGTGGGGGTGATCCCCAGTTCCGAGAACCTGCCCGGGGGCAACGCCTTCAAACCCGGTGACGTCATCAAAAGCATGAGCGGCAAGACCATCGAAGTGCTCAACACCGACGCCGAGGGACGGCTGATCCTGTGCGACGCCCTCACCTACACCGAGCGCTTCGAGCCCAGGGCGGTGATCGACGTCGCCACCCTGACCGGCGCCTGCATCGTCGCCCTGGGCCGCCACGCATCGGGACTTCTGGGCAACGACGACGATCTGTGCCGCGCACTGCTCGACGCCGGGGAAACCAGCCTCGACCGTGCCTGGCGGCTGCCTCTGTGGGACGAGTACCAGGAACAGCTCAAGTCCAATTTCGCCGACCTGGCCAACATCGGCGGCCGGGACGCCGGCACCATCACCGCCGCCTGCTTCCTGGCACGTTTTGCCGAGAAGTTCAAATGGGCTCACCTGGACATCGCCGGCACCGCCTGGAACACGGGCCAGAACAAGGGCGCCACCGGCCGCCCGCTGCCGCTACTGGCCCAATACCTGCTCGACCAGACCGGCGCCTGATGCCCCAGGTGGACTTCTACGTCCTGTCGAGTTCCGATTCCGCCAGCCGGCAGTCGTTCGCCTGCCGACTGGCGGAAAAGGCCTGGAAGGCCGGCCACCGGGTCTTCATCCGGGTGGACGACGCCGCCCAGGCCGCGATGCTCGACGACCGGCTGTGGACCTTCCGCCAGGGCAGCTTCGTTCCCCACATCCTGGCGGACAACCACGAAACCGATCCGCTCGCCACCGTGCTGATCGGCACCGGCACGGCACCGGCGGATCACCGCGACCTGCTCGTCAACCTGACCGCGGCGGTACCGGAAGACTGGCACGCCTTCCAGCGTATCGCCGAGATCGTCGACGAGGACGAGGCCGTGCGTCGGGCGGGACGAGAAAAATATCGCTTCTACCGGAACCAGGGCATCGAACCGGCGACCCACCGGATCGAGTGATCCGTGTCATACTGAAGACGATCCCCCAAGGGAAAAAGCCCTCTACGACCACAGTTTCGAGTTCGATCTGGGCGGCCGCCAGACCCACATCGACTTCAGGCGCGTCTTCGACCCGCCGCCAAGGGACTGAGAACCATCCGGCAACCTCTGAAGATTACCGAACACTTCGAAGTCCTGCCAACGCCGTCGGCGCCAGCACCATCCCGGCATCTTCCGCTGCATAGCCCGGCAGCGCCGCCGCCCGCTCGCGGAATGCCTCGCTTTCGAGCACCGCGAGCAAGGTCTGCCCCACCGGCTCCGCCAACCGACACGGGGGCGAGACGAGAAAATAGCGCTCCCAGAACAGCGGCACGAAGTCCAGACCGAAACGCCGCGCCGCCGCCTCCAGACCCAAGCCCACGTCCGCCGCCCCGCTGGCCACCAGCGCCGCCACCGCCGAATGGGTGTACTCTTCGTCTTCGTAGCCTTCGATCCCGGCCGGGTCACGGCCCGCCTGCCGCAACAGGGCATCCAGGGCCAGCCGGGTTCCCGAACCGGGCTGACGGTTGACGAAACGCACCCCACGGCGGGCCAGATCGGCGATTTCGCGGATGCCTTTGGGATTCCCTGGCGCGGTCATCAGGCCCTGGCGGCGGCGAACCACGGTCACCAGGCGCCACGCCCGCCCCAGAAGATGGCGGTAGCGCCGCACCAGCGTCCGCCCTAGTTCCCCCTCCGGCAAATGGAAACCGGCCAGATCGCACTCCCCGGCCCTGAGGCGCCGCAGGCTTTCGAGCCCGCCACAGAAACGCAAGACCAGGCTCACGCCGCGGCGCCGCAGCAAGGTCCGCAATTCCCCCAACACCAGATCGTGGCTGGCACAGAGATGCAACCTGTCGTCGCCGGTCTCCAGCACCGTCGCCAGGCGCTGCTCCAACTCGCCGGCCGCTTCCTCCAACAACGGTGTGAGCCGTTCGCGGATCACCCGGTCCCCCTCGACCAAAGCCTGACCCAAGGGGGTCAGCCGGGTACCTCGCCCCCGGGCCATGGTGACCAGCGGAGCGCCCAAACGTTCACCCCAGCGCCCCAACATCCCCCAGGCATGGCGGTAGGACACCCCCACGGTCGCCGCCGCGGTCCGCAACGACGCGCCCTGGCCGATGGCCGCCAGCAGCGTTAACAAGCGCGGCTCCAATTCCACCACCCGATCCGCCTTGATCCAACGCCAACGGGGTGACAATACCAGCTTCATATGAAAATTATTTCCTATTTTTCAACGGGCAGGAGCAAGGTAGACTATGCCCCCGAATGAAAATGCCGGCACGAACCATTTTCAAGACGGGTGAATTATGAAATATTTTGCATATGTGAACCACCGTAAGATCCCGACCGCCTTGCTCCTCCTCGCCCTGGCTCTGCCGGCAGCCCACGGGAAAAGCACCCCGATTCCCAGCCTCCACGAGGCCATCGGCCTGCCCGACTGGCTGACCTTTTCCATCCGCCACCGCACCCGTTACGAGGCGATGGACAACGTCTTCCGGCAAGGCGCCCACGGCAACGACCAGGTGCTCGCCTTCCGCACCCTGGTTTTCGCCGAAGCCCGTCATGGAGGCTGGCGTCTGGGCGCCGAGTTCGCCGATTCCCGAATCGCTCTCGACAGCCCGGGCACGCCGGTGAACACCAGCCTGGTCAACCAGGGCGAACTGCTCCAGGCCTATCTGGCCTGGGAGGCTCAGAACGTGTTCGGTTCCGGCCTCGACTTCGGCATCAAGGGCGGACGCCAGACCCTGGATTTCGGCAGCCGGCGGCTGATCGCCCGCAACCGTTTCCGCAATACCATCAACGGCTTCAACGGCATCGACCTGCGGCTGCAACGGAGCGGTGCCTGGCAATGGCGCAGTTTCTTCGTCTTCCCCGTCGCCCGCCTGCCGAACGACAAGGCCGCGTTGCGTCGTGATCAGACCGAATTCGACGAGGAACACGCCGGCACCTTCCTCACCGGCACCTTCATCGGCTTCGACCGGCTGCCGTGGCGAACCCGGGGTGAACTCTACGCCTATTATCTTCACGAAGAGGACAGCGACCGCGTCGCCACCCGTAACCGCAAGCTGTGGACCCCCGGCCTGCGCTGGTACCGCCAACCGCGGCTGGGACAGCTCGACTTCGAACTGGAAACGGCCCTGCAGACCGGCAGTTCCCGAGTCTCCACATCGACCACCGATAGCTTGGACCATTTCGCCTGGTTCGGGCATGCTGCCGTCGGCTACACCTTCGACCTGCCCTGGCAACCGCGGCTGCTGGCGCAATACGACTACGCCAGCGGCGACGACGACCCCAGCGACGGCAAGAACCGGCGCTTCGACACCCTGTTCGGCGCCCGCCGCTTCGAGTTCGGCCCCACCAGCATCTGGGGAGCGTTCGCCCGCGCTAACCTGAACAGTCCCGGCTTCCGGGCTCAGGTCAAACCATCCCGGCGTACGAGCGGCTTCTTCGCCTACCGGGCCTTCTGGCTCGCCGAAAAACGGGACGCCTGGACCGGCGCCAAGCTCCAGGATCCCACCGGACGATCCGGCCGCTTCCTCGGCCACCAGATCGAACTCCGCGCCCGCTGGCGGGCGATTCCTCAGCGCCTGACCCTGGAAGCGGGCTGGGCCCACCTGTTCAAGGGAAAATTCGCCCGCAACGCCCCGGGCGCGCCCCGTAACCGCGGGGATGCCGATTACTTCTACACCCAGACCATCCTGAGTTTCTGATTACCCTGCCATGATTCGTCTTCCGGAACGCTGTGAATCCATCCGTGGACGCTCGATACTCGGCCATCCAGGCCGAGTACGCCCTACGGATGAACAACCGGCATCCTTTCCAAGAATGTTTTCCAACCTAAGGAGAACCACCATGTCCATCAGAATTCTCATCCTGCTGATCGCCCTGTGGGGTCTCGATGCCGCCCTGGCCGGCGAACGCCTGCGCCTGGCCACCACCACCAGCACCGACAATTCCGGCCTGCTGGCCCGTCTCAACCCGGCGTTCACCGAGCGCACCGGCATCGCCGTGGACGTAATCGCCGTCGGCACCGGCAAGGCCCTGCGACTGGGCCAAAACTGCGACGTGGACGTGGTCCTGGTCCACGCCCCGGCGGCGGAAAAAGCCTTCGTCGAGGCCGGCTACGGCATCAACCGTCTGGCAGTGATGCACAACGATTTCCTCATCGTCGGCCCCGAAGCGGATCCAGCCGGTGTCCGTCAGGCCAAAAGCGCCACCGAAGCGCTGCAAAAAATCGCCCGGGCCGGCGCCCCCTTCGTCTCGCGGGGCGACGATTCCGGCACCCACAAGAAAGAGCGGTACCTGTGGCGTCAGGCTGGCATCGAACCCGAAGGAAACTGGTACTACGCCATCGGTCAGGGCATGGGGGCGGCGTTGACCTTCGCCGCCGAAAAACGCGCCTACGTGCTCACCGACCGCGGCACCTGGCTGGCGATGCGCGCCAAACTGCCGGGACTTTCGGTAGCGTTCGAGGGCGACCCGGCACTGTACAACCCTTACCATATCATCGCCGTCAACCCGAAGCGCTGCCCCCATGCCAATTTTGATGCCGCCATGCGCTACGCCGCCTTTCTCACCGGACCGGTGGGACAAAGGCTGATCGGGGAGTTCAAGGTGGCCGGCGAACAGTTGTTCCTGCCGGATGTGTTACCCTAGATAGGAATTGAAAGGGGGATCGACCGTCCCCATTTTTTAACCGAGACACCTTGTCATGGGAGGATAGCCACGATGAAACGACCCATCTACCGATTCACGCCGGCCCTGCTGGCCCTCGCCCCCCTGCTGGCACCGGCGGCGGACCGGAATCTGGAAAGCTGCATCGAGGCCATCGCCAACCAAAAACCGGGAGCGATGGTGAAGCTGGAGAAAGTCGAAGGCGAAGGCAAACACCTTTACGAATTCGAAATGCGTGACGCCAACGGCTTCGAGTGGGAATTCATGTGCGATGCCGACACCGGCAAGATTGTGGAAATGGAAAGCGAGGTACGATCACCCGAAAGCCTCAGCTTCCGCCAGGGAAGCCGCTACACCGAGGAAGACGCGGCCCGGGTGGCGTTGAAACGCTTTCCCGGCCACATCGAGGAAGTGGAATATGAAATCGAGGAAAACGGCGAGCCCACTTACGAGTTCGACATCGTCGATGCCGAAGGTCGGGAAACCAAAGTGGAAGTGAACGCCGCCAACGGCAAGATCATCGAAGTGTGGACCGAAAGCTGGGAAATCGGCGAAGAACCGGACGAGCGCCGTTGACCTTCGCCGTTCCGAGACGCCCCGGCGGATCGTCGGGGCGTTTTTCTCATCGTTCCACGTAGCGCTTCAACCCCTCGAGGCCGTCACGGATCCAACGGTCCATCGCTTTCACCGCCGCCTCGTCATTCAGGTGTTCGGGCGGGAAATTGCCGGTATCACCGCGGTAGAAACGCCCACGCCAGCGCACCGTCACCGTTCCGTCGCCGCCGTCTTCCACCTGGATCCGGGTGGAATAGGAACTGACCGGCAGCGCCGCGACGTTGGGATCGCCCTGGCGCAGATAGACGGTATGGTGATTCTCGTCCACTTCCAAGATCAACTCCTCGAAGGCTTCGCCGTTCGCCAGCTCGAAACGCCGCACCCGTTCATCCGGTCGATAGAAACAACGTACCACTTGGGGATGCCATTGGCAGACGGCCTCGGGATCGGCCACCGCCCGCCACACGGCTGCCAAAGGTGCGCGTATCTGGATGCGATGGTCCGACTTCTGCGGTGTCGGTCCGTGGGCCCAGGCGAACATCGCCCACCCGAACAGAACCAAAGCCACCCAACGTTTCGACAACTGTCTCATGATGTAGTCCTCAAGTTTTCCGTTCACCAATTCCGTACCGATCGACCCAGCAGGCTCCACCGTAAAGGCCGACCAGAACCAACCAAGCCCCAAGCCCCCACCACGGCCGTCCATCCCACGGCTGGAGACTGATTTCCCGCACCCCCAGATGGGCCACCGCCGCTTGCAACGCCGCCGCATCCGTCAGGGTGTGATACGCCAAACCGGCCTCCTGAGCCAACGTTCGCAGATACGCCGCGCGCAACGATGAGAGATGTTCCTGACCCAACACATACTCCCCCCCGAAAGGGGCGTTGCGGGGATGGTAACCCGGCGCGTCGGTGGCGGGACGGGCAGGCAAGCCGAAGGTGCTGCGGTGGGGTACGTCTTCGGGGCGGTAGAATCCTTGGGGGCGCCCCGTCTCGTCGAACTTGGGGATCGGGGTCAACGCCGTACCCCCGACCCCGACCACCATGCCCGTCACCTTGCCCCGCAACGCCTTGAAGTCGGGACGGTAACGCGGATTGACCGGCGGCGCTTCATGACCATCGGTGAAGAACAACAGGGCGTGATCCCTCAGTTCGGGGCGGCGCATCAGGGTCATGGCGTCCCGCAGTCCTTTGGCGATGCGACTGTCGGCGGCCCAGGCCATTCGCCAATCGAGGCGGTCGATCACCGTTTGGAGGGCGTGAAAATGACCGCAGACTTCCAACGGCATCGTCAACAACGTGCTGCGCCGTTCGGTGAACACCCCGATACCGAGGCGCGACCCACAGGGAAGTTGACGCAGCAGACTCTGCAAACGATCCTTCACATAGCTCAGACGATCCACGGCCGTCCTCTGCAAACGCAGATCGCGGGTGTTCATGCTACGGGTGATGTCCACCACGGCCACCAGGGGATAACCGGGACGCTCACGCCAGCCGTAGGGCTTGAGCATCACCACCGCCAGCAATCCCGCCGCCGCCAGCAGCAAGCCGGCACGCCAGTCATGAAATATCCGTCGTCGCATCAGGCTTTCAACCTTTGGTCTTGGCCCCGCGAAGGCGCAAAGCGTCTTTCAAATCGATCCATCCCTGGGTTCTCTGCGGTGAAAAACGACCCCCATCACGGCAGCCCTCTGGGAAAACCCGGCACCCGGGTCCACAACGCCTCGCCGAGCGGATCTTCGCCAGCCTCGCGCTCCACCTCGAAACGCTCGATCTCCGGCAGCAGGCGTAACGCCGCCTCCAGATTGTAACGGGCCGCCCACAAGTCGGGATTCCGGCGCAGGGCATGGCGGTAAGCCTGCTTGGCCAACGCGACCAAGGGAACGGCCTCGTCGAAAGCGCTGCGCTCCACCTGCATCCGGGCCCGCCGCAGATAGAGATTGCCCAGGTCGTAGTACACCCACGGCAACAACGCCGCCGGCGCCGACTCCAACAACGCGCCGAAGACCGCCAACGCCTCGTCGTAACGCTGCCGGCGTATCAGATGATTGGCCCAGGCCAGTCGCAGACGCGGCCCGTCGTCGGGGCGCAGCACCGCCCGTCCCGCCTGCAGCGCCGCCAGCCGCTCCGCCTCCAGGGACTGGCGGCGCCACTGCCAACCGGCAAGCGTCACCACCGCCAGACCGGCGGCGACAGCCGCGACACTGACCCAGAACCGCCACCGGCTCCCCATCATCCCTCCAACACCTTCAATCCCAGCAACAACCCCACGCCCGCCAAGGCGACGCCGTAAAACAAACCGGCCAGATCCCGTCTGGGAAAGACCTCCTCATAGTGGAAAGGCCGTTTTTCCAAGCGATCGATGGTTCGGATCGCCCGCTGCAGACCGGCCGGGTCCTCGGCTTCGAAAGCCTGGTACGGCACCCCCAGGGTTTGGAAGAAGCGATGCAGATAATATTCCGGCCGCGCATGGGGATTGTCCTGCAATGGATCGGTCGGCGCCTCCTCGATCCCCGGCCCCCCGGCGTCCCGCAGGAAGATCCAGTACAGACGCACCTGATGCCGCTTGAAAGCGACCCGGAGCTGCTGCTGGACCGACGGCTCGATCACCGCCGCCCCGTCGGACACCAGGACGATGGCCCGCGAACCGGTCAAGGGCAGATCGGCGAAGAAATCCAACGCCAACGCCAAGCCCTTCGCCACATGGGTGTGGGCCAGGGCCGGGAGGGCGATGGTCGCCACCGCCGCGCGATTGGCCGTGCGATCGGCGGTGAGCGGGCACTGATACAGCGCACCGGTGCTGAAGCCGGCCACGCCGATCCAGTCGTGGGGACGGCGATCGAGAAAGGCCTGCAACAACCTGGCCGCCGCTTCCCCCTTGGAAGCCTCGTCCCCGCTGGGAGCCCGTCCGGCGAAAGTGTTGTCCATGCTGCCGCTGCGATCCAACAGCAGCACCAGTTGGGCCCCGTGACCGATCCGGGTCACCGTCCGTTCGGGTAGGTAGGGAGTCGCGATCGCCACCGCCAACGCCGCCAACGTCAAAGACCCCAGCAACGGCACCATCCCATCGAGCAGGCGGGAGAGCGGATCCGCCGGGAGAAGGGCGTTCCAGACCCACGTCACCCGCCGCAGCGGCGACGACCACCACGGCAACAACGCCGCCGGCAGCAGCCACAACCCCCAAGGATGCATCCATTCAATCGACCAGGCCGCCACGGCGCAACTCCTCCCATGCCAGACGGCGCGCCAAGCGTCGCAACCGTGTCAACGGCCACGGCTCGGCGGCGACGCGCGCGAAGAACAGCCCCTTGGAAGCGGTGACGAATTCTTCCAGTTCCGCCGCCAACGGCTGGTATCCCGGATGCCGGGCCAGAAATTCCTGCAAACGTCCCCACCAGCGGCCGCCCCAATAGGCGTCGAAAGCCCGGTGCAACACCAAATACCCCCGCAGGCGCCCGGCCTCGTCGTCGGGCAGCTTCGCCAGCGCCAACCAGGCCCGGCAGAAAGGCCAGCGTACCCGCCGTTCCCCACCCCACAAGTGCCAACCCAGGCCGGCCATGCCGCCGACCAACAACGCCAACCCCAAACCCAGCCACCGCAACGGCGAAGCCTCTCCAGACGGCGGCACCGTCTCCGGCTGCATGAAGGCTTCTCCCTCGTGCTGTTGAATCGGCCGCAACGGCGCCACCATCAGCTCGGCCGCCGGCAGGGTGACGGTACGGTCCCGGTCGTCCTCCCGCAGGGTCACGGACCACGGTGGAATCGGCACCGTCTCGGTGGTGAAAGGGGCGTAATCCACCTGATATTCGAGGCACAACCGCCCACCGCTCAAATCAGCCCGCCGGACCACGAGCCAACGATTGAGCGAATGCGGCAGCCGCGGCGGCACCAGAACCACCGGGTCCGAGATCGCCAGACGCCAGCAACGGGTGACCCGATCGCCGACGAAATAGCCGTAATTCCGAAAGGGCAACGGCACCAACGGCTCCCCCTGCTCCGTCCCCAAAGCCAAGGTCGAGACGAGCAATCCCCCCAACAGCCCGAGCTTCCTCATGTTCCCAGCCGTTCGAAATGATGGCTCACCTGACTCATCCCCATCGTCTCCGACCACCACAACGCCGGCAAGGTGGCCGCCTGGAACAATCGCCGAAGCCGGGCGCGCCGATCGCGGTAGCGGGTTTCCAGGGCCCGGCGCCATCCCGGTCGCAACCAGATCAGCCGTTCCCGGCCGCTTTCCGCATCGACCACCCGACGAATCCCCCAGCGGGGCCAGCCCGCCGTCTCCCTCCGATCGCAGAGCACCACCGGTACCACCCAATGCTCGCTCAATCCCGCCAGCACGGAACGCAACAGGGTCTCGGGCCAGTGAAAATCCGAAATCAGCACCACCAGACAGCGGCGGCCGGGCAACCAGTCCCGAAGCGCCAGCGCCCCTACGGCGCTCCGCCCCCGGCAGGCCGACGTCATCCAGCGGCACCAGGGGACGACGGCCCCGGTGGCCCGACCGGGGGGCACGGCGGTGTCCAGACGGATTCGATCGTCGAAGCCGACGCAACCGAAACGATCGCCGAGACGACGCGATCCCCACGCCAATCCCTGAATCAAAGCGCTCACCCGAGCCAGCCGCTCCGGGAACACGCCCATCGAGGCCGACAGATCGACCGCCGCCACCACGGTCACGGCGCTGCGCTGTTCGAACGTCTTCACGTAAGGACGCCGGTACGGATCGAGCCAGGTGCGCCGAAGGTCGAGATGACGGGCGTCCGGATGGCGGAAGAATTCGGTCACGCCGTGGTAACGATCTCCACCGCCCACCGCCGACGAACGATGAGCGCCGGGAAAGACGCCGGCCCCCCGCCCGGGAAGGCGGTAGTGAATCTCGGTGGCGATGAGGCTCATGCCAGATCCGGAGTCACCACCCGATCGAGCACCGCCGTCAGGAAAGTGGACATCCACCGTTCCCGCTGCGATTCGTAGATGGGTTGCAGAAATATCCGGTGCCGCATCACCGCCGCAAACATGCTTTGCACGTCTTCGGGAGCCACCGCGTCACGCCCGCCGAGCCAGGCATGAACCCGCGCCGCCCGCACCAGGGCGGCGATGCCGCGGGGGCTGGCGCCGGCGAGGACGAAGCGCTCCATGTCCACGTCCGGCAGTTCGACGCCGAACGCCGCCGGGGTTTCCGTCGCCCGCCACAGATCGAGGACGTAGCGACGCAGAGCGGGGGTGACGGTCACGCCTTCCTGGATCGCTTCGGCCACCTTACCGAGGCGGCGGTGATCGAGCATCCCTTCCGGCAGGGTGTCGACGAGGCGGTCGGTGTCGTGGAAGCGGGGATCGAAGGCCAGCGCGTCCCGGTGGCGGTCGTCGTCGGGGGCGCTCATCTCGATCTCCATGAAGAAGCGGTCGCGCGATGCCGCCGGCAGCTCGAAGGTCTCTTCCCTTTCGACCCGGTTACGATCGGCGAACACCAGCAAATAGGGAAACTGCCATTCCCGCTCGAAGGCCATCACCCGCCGCTCGGCCATCACCCGCAGCAAGAGGGCGTGCACCTGGGGCCGGGCGCGGTTGATCTCGTTGAAGAAGAACACCGACAGCCCCTCGCCGGCGGCGAGCAACGGTCCCGGATCGACCCGGGGACGGCCTTCGTCGTCCAAGCGGGCATGATAGAGCAAATCGGCGGGCAACAGATCCACCGTCCCCTCGACACGCTGGAACGGACCGCCCAATAAGCGCGACAGCGCCCGCAGGGTGGTGGTCTTGCCGACCCCGACGCTGCCCTCCAGCAGTACGTGGCCCTGGGCGAAGACGGCGACCGTCAGCCGCCGGATCGGCTCGGCCTGACCGAGCACCACCGTCTGCAGCGTCGTTTCCAGATCTTGCGCCCGACGCCGCCAGTCGGCCAAACGCTCGTCGACACCGGTCATCGCCGTCCCCTCAAGGTCGGGGGCATCCCTGCCCCGGCTGCGACGATGAGCACCGCCATCCTTCCCCGCGCCGTCATGTCACCCCCGGATCTCGTCGACGTCGTAGACGAACTTGCCGGTCTTGCGGAAATGTTCCCAACGCAGGCGGTTGCGCTTGTCCATCGCTTCGATGGCCTGGCGCTGTTTGTCCAACTCGCGGGGATCGTGCTTCGGATCGTAGCGGGTCCCGGCGATCTTTTCGGGATAACCGGGCTTCGGCTCCCAACAGACTCCCGGCTCCTTGCAGTTGGTCCCGTCGTAGGCCATCGCCGATCCAGCGGCCCAAAAAGCGCCCAGCGCCATGGTCAAGGTCAGGATACTCTTTCTCATGTCTCGCCTCCTTCAGGGTTCACGATTGCGGTTTTATGTGGATGATGTCGTCCTTGCCCTTCTCCTGCCCGGCTTCGCAGGTCTTCCAGCCGATCTTGTTCGGCTTGCCGTGATAGATGCTGCGTAGAAAGGCCATGATCTTGAGCATTTCGTCGATACTCAGATTGACGTACTGGGGCCCCATCATGCCGTTGGCACCGCCGAACATGATCTCGAACAATCCCTTGTCGGTCAGACCGGCGGGATAGGTCCAATAGTCGTCCGCCAGGCCGGGACCGAGCTTGCCTTCCGCCTCGTGGCCGTGGCA
>JALSGR010000083.1 GCA_026982635.1 Methylothermaceae bacterium
ACTTCCGAATCGGTTTCCGAGGGGCATCCGGACAAGATCGCCGACCAGATCTCCGACGCCATGCTCGACGCCATCCTGGCCCAGGATCCGAAGGCCCGGGTGGCCTGCGAAACCCTGGTCAAGACCGGCATGGTCCTGCTCGCCGGGGAAATCACCACCGCTGCCTGGGTCGATGCCGAGCAGTTGGTGCGCGAGGTGGTGCGCGACATCGGCTACGACGATCCGGCCATCGGTTTCGACTGGCAGTCGTGCGCGGTGTTGCAGGCCATCGGCAAACAGTCGCCCGACATCGCCCGGGGGGTGGACGAGGCCGAGGACAAAGACCTGGGTGCCGGCGACCAGGGACTGATGTTCGGTTACGCCTGCGACGAAACCGACGATCTGATGCCCGCACCCATCTATTACGCCCACCGGCTGGTGCAACGGCAGGCGGAGCTGCGCAAGGCCAAGGTGCTGCCGTGGCTGCGTCCCGACGCCAAGAGCCAGGTGACCCTGCGCTACGAGGACAACCGTCCGGTGGCGGTGGACGCGGTGGTCGTGTCCACCCAGCACGCCCCCGACATTCCCCAGAGCGCCATCCGCGAGGCGGTGATCGACGAAATCATCCTCAAGGTGATGCCCCGCGAGTGGATCCATCCGGACACCAAGTTCTTCGTCAACCCCACCGGCCAGTTCGTCATCGGGGGACCGGTGGGGGACTGCGGCCTGACCGGGCGCAAGATCATCGTCGATACCTACGGCGGCATGGCCCGCCACGGCGGCGGCTGCTTCAGCGGCAAGGACCCCACCAAGGTGGACCGTTCCGCCGCCTACATGGGCCGCTACGTGGCCAAGAACATCGTCGCCGCAGGGCTGGCCGAGCGTTGCGAGATCCAGGTGTCCTACGCCATCGGGGTCGCCGAGCCCACCTCCATCAGCATCGAAACCTTCGGCACCGGCAAGATCGCCGAATCGCGGCTGGTGGAGATCGTGCGCGAGCACTTCGACCTACGTCCGCGCGGCCTGATCGAGGCGCTCGACCTGTTGCGGCCGATCTACCGCAAGACCGCCGCCTACGGCCACTTCGGCCGCAGCGAACCGGAGTTCACCTGGGAGCGCACCGACAAGGCCGACCAACTGCGCGAGGCCGCCGGCCTGCCACCCCGTTCCTGAAACCCGACCACCGAATCAGAGGAAAGCGTCATGAGCCAACCCGCCAAGAATCTGCAGCCCGACTACAAAGTCGCCGACATCACCCTGGCCGACTGGGGCCGCAAGGAGATCCGCATCGCCGAGACCGAGATGCCGGGTCTGATGGCCCTGCGCGAGGAGTACCGGGATCAAAAACCGCTGGCCGGTGCCCGCATCGCCGGCTGCCTGCACATGACCATTCAGACCGCGGTGCTGATCGAAACCCTGGTCGAACTGGGGGCCGAGGTGCGTTGGTCCTCGTGCAACATCTTCTCCACCCAGGACCACGCCGCCGCCGCCATCGCCGCCGCCGGAATTCCGGTGTTCGCCTGGAAGGGAGAGACCGAAGAGGAATACTGGTGGTGCATCGACCAGACCCTGTTCGGCCCGGACGGTTGGCGCCCCAACATGCTGCTCGACGACGGCGGCGATCTGACCCAGGTGGTCCACGAGAAGTATCCGGAACTGCTGAAGGACATCCGCGGGCTGTCCGAGGAGACCACCACCGGCGTCCACCGTCTCTACGAGATGATGAACGAGGGCAAGCTCAAGTGCCCGGCCTTCAACGTCAACGATTCGGTGACCAAGTCCAAGTTCGACAATCTCTACGGATGTCGCGAGTCGCTCCTCGACGGCATCAAGCGGGCCACCGACGTGATGATCGCCGGCAAGATCGCCGTGGTCCTGGGATACGGCGAAGTGGGCAAGGGCTGCGTCCAGGCCCTGCGCGGCCAGGGGGCCACGGTGTGGGTCACCGAGATCGATCCCATCTGCGCCCTGCAGGCGGCGATGGAGGGCTACCGGGTGGTGACCATGGAGGAGGCCGCGCCGGTGGCCGACATCTTCGTCACCGCCACCGGCAACTACCACGTCATCACCCACGAGCACATGCAGGCGATGAAGAACAACGCCATCGTCTGCAATATCGGCCACTTCGACGACGAGATCGACGTGGCCAGCCTGCGCCAGTACCGCTGGGAGAACATCAAGCCCCAGGTGGACCACGTCATCTTCCCCGACGGCAAGCGCATCATCCTCCTGGCCGAGGGACGGCTGGTGAACCTGGGCTGCGCCACCGGCCATCCCAGCTTCGTGATGTCCAATTCCTTCTGCAACCAGGTGCTGGCCCAGATCGAGCTGTGGAACAATCCGGGCAAGTACGAGAACAAAGTGTACGTCCTGCCCAAGATCCTCGATGAGAAGGTGGCTCGTCTGCACCTGGAGAAACTGGGTGCCAAGCTGACCCGGCTGACCGAGGCCCAGGCCGCCTACATCGGCGTGCCGGTGGACGGCCCTTACAAGCCGGATCACTATCGTTACTGATGCCGCAGAAGGTTCGGCAGTTGGTGCAGGCGCTGCTGGAGGCGGGTTTTTACGAGATTCCAGGACGGGGGAAGGGATCGCACCGGATATTCACCCATCCGGATTATCCCGGGGCGGTGACACTCAGTGGCAAGTTGAGCGACGATGCCAAGCCGTATCAGGAACGACAGGTGCGCCGGGCGATCCAAAAGGTGCAACGATGAAAAGACCGGGTGACCGTTATCACAAATGGGTGGAATGGAGCGAGCCCGATCAAGCCTATATCGGCCGCTGTCCCGATCTTATCACTGGCATTCACGGTGATGATCCGGTGCAGGTCTATGCCGAGCTGTGCGAGGTGGTCGAAAACGTGATCCGTCATTTCGAGGAAAGTGGCAGACCCTTGCCACCGCCCAAAGTCAAGCCTATGCAGGAAGTCGCGTGAACCATCCCCTGCTCAGCTTCGAGTTCTTCCCGCCCCGCTCGGCGGAGATGGCCGCCCAGTTGCGGGATGCCTACCGGCGTTTGGCGGCGCTCGATCCGGTCTATTTTTCCGTCACCTACGGGGCCGGCGGCAGCACTCGGGACAAGACCTTCGAAACCGTGCTGGAGATCCAGCGCGAGACCAGGATCGAAGCCGCGCCACATCTGTCGTGCATCGGCTCCACCCGGGATGAGATCCGCGCCCTCTTGCGGCGTTACCGGGAGGCGGGCATCCGTCGCATCGTCGCCCTGCGCGGTGATCTGCCCTCGGGGATGCACGCCGACGGCGAATTCCGTTACGCCAGCGACCTGGTGGCCTTCATCCGGGCCGAAACCGGCGACCACTTCCATCTGGAAGTAGCCGCCTACCCGGAGACCCATCCCCAGGCCGCCAGCTATCCGGACGATCTGCGCCATTTCGTCACCAAGGTTCGGGCCGGGGCCGACGGCGCCATCACCCAGTACTTCTACAACGCCGACGCCTACTTCCACTTCCTCGCCGATTGCCGGAAGCAGGGCGTGACCGTTCCCATCGTCCCCGGCATCATGCCCATCACCAACTACACCCAGCTGGCCCGGTTCTCGGACCTGTGCGGGGCGGAAATACCCCGGTGGATGCGTAAGCGCCTGGAAGCTTTCGACGGCGATCTGGCGGCGATCCGCACCTTCGGCGTCGAGGTGGTGACCGAGCTGTGCCGCCGCCTCATCGACGGGGGGGTGCCGGGGCTGCACTTCTACACCATGAATCGCGCCGAGCCGACCCTGACCATCTGCCGCCATTTGGGGCTGGCATGAAGTGCTACGTCTATCGCTCCCGGAAGAAGGACGAGATGTACCTGTACCTGCGGGAGCGGGACGACTTTTCCGCCGTGCCGGCCGAGCTGATGCGTTGGTTCGTCAATCCGGTGTTCGTGTTCGAGCTGGAGCTGACGCCGCAGCGCCGACTGGCCCGCGCCGACGTCGGCCAGGTGATGGCGGCGCTGCGCGAACAGGGTTGGTACCT
>JALSGR010000084.1 GCA_026982635.1 Methylothermaceae bacterium
TCGTCGTACACGATCCGGTCCACTCCCCGGCGAACACAGGCGTTCAGGGCCGCGGTGGCCCGCTGCAACAACTCTTCCACCATCTTCGGATCCCCGCCCTTCCCCCAGGTCATTCCAATATGGCTTTTGAGATCCAGTTCCTGCGCGGCATACCGGAAGGGGACACTCAGCCGCTCCCGGATCTGCCCGACGGCTTGTTCCACTTCGTCGGCGGCGTCACCGGCGGTTCTGGGACACCAGGCGACGGCGAACTCGTCGGTGCCGATCCGGGCCACGATCCCCCGGGGGACGACTTCCTTGAGCCGAGCCGCCGCCTCCTTGAGCAAGGCGTCGCCGCCGTTATGCCCGAGGGTGGCGTTGACCTCGTGAAAACGCCGCAACCGCACCAGCAGCAACACGGCCGGTGCATCCGGCTTCGCCCCGGCCAACACCAGGCGCAGCCGCTCCCGCAGCCAGTTCAGATTGGGCAGGCCGGTGACTTCGTCGTAGTAAGCCAACCGGTGTATCTTCTCCTCCGCCTCCTTGATGGGGCTCAGGTCGATGAACATCGCCGCATAACGTAACACCTTACCGCGCCGGTCCTTCAGGGCGATGATGTTGGACCACTGGGGATAAATGCGTCCGTCCTTGCGCCGGTTCCAGATCTCCCCTTCCCAGTAGCCCTCCTGTTCGATGGAACGCCACATGTCCGCGTAGAACTCGGGGCCGTGCCGTCCCGAGGCCAGCACCTTCGGTGAACGCCCCAGAATCTCATGCAGACGATAACCGGAAATGCGCTCGAAAGCGCGGTTGACCCACTGGATCTTCAACGAATCGTCGGTGATGAGAATACCGTGGTTGCTGCGGATGAGAATCATGTCGGCCAGCGCCATGTCCTGACGCACGCGCCAGGTATGGATCAACAGCGCCATGAGATCGGCGAAATCCTCCAGCACCTTGGCTTCCCTGGTGTCGAAGGCGTGGTGCACCGCCACGTACAGCACCATGACCCCGATCGTTTCGTTCTCCCAACGGATGGGCACCACGTAATGACCGTGGTCGGACATGCCCTCGTAGCGGGTTTCGTGACGCTCGTCGACGCAATCGACGTGCAGCAAGCGTCCCGATACGGCCACCCGGCCGCACAGACAATGACCATACTTCACCTGACTGCAGGTGCCGGCGATGAAAGGGGTGAAATTGATCTGGGTGAGCAACTCCAGGCGCTTTTCCCCGGGGTGGGCGAGAAAGACGCCGCCGGCGTTGGTCGCCAGCCACGGCAGATGCAGGATAGTCTCCAGCACCTCTCGCAGCACCTTGGCCAGGCTGTCCCGGTCCAGGGTGTTTTCCAGATCGCCCAGTTTCGGCCAGGCGGAATTGGTGCGGTTCATGTCATCCCTTCCTGCGTTTCGTTCGCATATTAGGAATTACGATTAACTATAGTCCAGTTCTGGACACCCTTTCCCTTCGGAACACCAAGCCTTACCACTTTACTTGGGAATCATTCAGGACTAAAATAGTCCCAATCAAGCGGAAAGCCCCATGCTGCGTCTGAGCAAACTGACCGACTACGCCATCGTCATCGCCTGCCACTGCGCCCGCGAACCGCAGCGGCTGCACAACGCCGCGGAAATCGCCGGGCGGGTCGGCATCGCCCTGCCGACGGTGCAGAAGGTGCTCAAACGCCTGACCCAGGCAGGGCTGCTGCGTTCCGAACGCGGCGCCCACGGGGGCTACCGCCTGGCCCGGGATCCGGCCGCGATCAACATCGCCCAGATCATCTCCGCCCTCGAAGGTCCCATCGGCCTGACCGAATGCAGCCTGGCGGAGAACCAGTGCCGCCAGGCCGCCGGTTGCGACATCCGCGGCAACTGGGCCCTCATCAACCGGGCGATCCGCACCGCCCTGGAAGCGGTGTCGTTGGCGGACATGGTCCGCCCGACGCCCCGGGAAACGTCCATTTCTTTCGACGGCACCCACGACGCCGTCCGCTGACGATCGAATCGGAGAGTCGTTATGGCAACCAGCAGCAGTGAACTGGAAAAGCTCATCGGCCGCGAATACGAGGAAGGCTTCGTCACCGAGGTGGAGGAAGATCGCCTCCCCCCCGGCTTGAACGAAGACATCATCCGCGCCCTGTCGGCCAAGAAGAACGAACCCGACTGGATGCTGGCGTGGCGCCTGGAGGCCTACCGCCAGTGGCTGAAGATGGAAGAGCCGCGCTGGGCCCACGTCAGGTACGGGCCCATCGACTATCAGGCCCTCAGCTACTACGCCGCCCCCAAGGCGAAGAAGGACGCCCCCAAGAGCCTGGACGAGGTCGATCCCAAGCTGCTGGAAACTTTCGAAAAGCTGGGCATCCCCCTGCACGAACGCGAGCGCCTGGCCGGGGTCGCGGTGGACGCGGTGTTCGACAGCGTCTCGGTGGCCACCACCTTCAAGGAAACGCTGGAGAAGGCGGGCGTGATCTTCTGCCCCATCTCCGAGGCGATCCGTAAATACCCCGACCTGGTGCGCAAATACCTGGGCAGTGTGGTACCGCCGGGGGACAACTTCTTCGCCGCCCTCAACTCGGCGGTGTTCTCCGACGGTTCCTTCGTCTACGTCCCCAAGGGGGTGCGCTGCCCCATGGAACTGTCCACCTACTTCCGCATCAACGCCGCCAACACCGGCCAGTTCGAACGTACCCTGATCATCGTCGAGGAGGGTGGTTACGTCTCCTACCTGGAGGGCTGCACCGCCCCGATGCGCTCGGAACACCAGCTGCACGCGGCGGTGGTGGAACTGATCGCCATGAAAGACGCCCAGATCAAGTACTCCACGGTGCAGAACTGGTATCCCGGCGACGAACAGGGCCGCGGCGGCATCTACAACTTCGTCACCAAGCGGGGCGAGTGCCGCGGCGACCGGGCCAAGATCTCCTGGACCCAGGTGGAGACCGGCTCGGCCATCACCTGGAAGTATCCCAGCTGTATCCTCCGCGGCGACGGCTCGGTGGGCGAGTTCTACTCGGTAGCGGTCACCAACCACTATCAGCAGGCCGACACCGGCACCAAGATGATCCACATCGGCAAGAACACCAAGAGCACCATCATCTCCAAGGGCATCTCCGCAGGCCACGCCCAGAACAGCTACCGCGGCCTGGTGAAGGTGCTCAAGAGCGCCCAAGGGGCGCGCAACTACACCCAGTGCGACTCGCTGCTGATCGGCGACCGCTGCGGCGCCCACACCTTCCCCTACATCGAGGTCAGACGCGCCGACGCCCAGATCGAGCACGAGGCCACCACCTCGCGCATCAGCGAAGACCAGTTATTCTACTGCCAGCAGCGCGGCATCGCCGCCGAAGACGCGGTGTCGATGATCGTCAACGGCTTCTGCAAGGAAGTGTTCAAGGAGCTACCGATGGAGTTCGCGGTGGAGGCCCAGAACCTGCTGGGGGTGAGCCTGGAAGGCAGCGTGGGGTAAAGGTGCCATGAAAAACGAGTTTACCGCGATCATCAAGAAGGAAGGCGAATGGTGGATCGGCTGGGTGGAAGAGGTACCCGGCGCCAACGCCCAGGAAAGAACTCGGGACGAACTGCTAGCTAGTTTGCAGGAGGCCGTACGCGACATCCTGGAAATTCGCCGTGAGGAAGCCAGAAAACAGGCCGAAGGGGATTATGAAGAAATTCCTCTAGCGCGCTGCTGCGCCACCTAACCCAACACGGCTGCATTCTGGTGAGAGAAGGTTCCCGTCACTCGATTTGGAAAAACCCTGCAACCGGTGATCTGTCCACCGTACCAAGGCACAGCGAAATCAAGGACAACCTGGTTCGTAAGATTTGTAAAGATTTAGGTATCACTCATCCGCAAGCGTCGAGATAACCGTTCATGACCCAACCACTGTTGAAAATCGAAAACCTCCACGCCCGGGTGGAGGACAAGGAAATCCTCAAAGGCATCGACCTGACCCTCGA
>JALSGR010000085.1 GCA_026982635.1 Methylothermaceae bacterium
CTGCTCGAATAGGAGATTGACGTGCGCAACTTCGCGAAGACCCTGGCGGTGATGGGCGTTCTCACGCCGGCCGGCGTGAATGCACTGGGGGTGGGGGAGATCAAGCTGCACTCCGCACTCAATCAGAGGCTGCTGGCGGAGATTCCCCTCTTGACTTCCGCCGGCGAGGACGTTTCCCAAATCCAAGTGCGTCTGGCGCCATCCCGGGCGTTCGCCCAAGCGGGGCTCGATCTTCCTTATTATCTTGCCAATTTGCGTTTCAAGCCCCTGCGCAAGCCGGACGGCAGCGTCGTCATCCAGGTTACCTCGACGGATGTGATCCGGGAGCCGTTTCTCGATTTCCTCGTGGAGGTGGAATGGCCCCAGGGGCGCATGCTGCGGGAGTTCACCGTCCTGCTCGACCCGCCGGTGACCTACGACGATGCGGTGAGAGTGGCCCAGTCTCCGCCCGGGGTGACACCGCCACCGGTTCGCAGCGACCGGGCGCCGGCGGACACGCGCCCCCGGGATCGTCTTGCCGTCTACGGTCCGGTGAAGCCCAAAGAATCGCTGTGGAACATCGCGCAAAGATTGAAGCCTGAAGCTGCCGTCACCACCGAGCAGATGGTCATGGCCCTTTACCGGGAGAATCCGGATGCGTTTCTTGACGGCAACGTGAACGCGCTGAAAGCGGGGGTCACGCTCAAGGTGCCCGGCAGGGAGAAGATCGTGGCGTTGTCGCCGCGACAGGCGCGGCGTGAGTTTCAGCAGCATTACCGGGACTGGATGGCCCGGCGCTCGACCGCCGGAGTCGATGTCGCCGCGGCTGCCGGCGAACCCAAGGCGCAGTTGCAACTGGAAGCGCCGGCCGAGCAAGCCGGCGTATCCGGCGGGCAGGCGGAAATGCCGGTGATCGAGGGACCGGATACGGCTGCCCCGGAAACCGAGGAAGCGCTGGAGGCGCTGCGGGCCGAGAACCAGGCGTTGAAGGCCCGTCTCGAGAGTCTGGAGAAGCGGATGGCCGAGCTGATCGAGCTGCACAATGCCACTCTGGCCAGACTCCAGAAGGAGAGCAGGGAGCAGAAGTCGGTCTCGAAAGCGGCGACGGTGCCGCCGGACGCGGAACCGAAGCCGTCCGTCGCCGCCAAGCCGGAAAGCCGGATCACTGAACCCAAGCGGGCGCCGCAACCGGCCGAGGAAAACGGCTTGCTCGCTGGATTGTTGGACTCGCCGATATACCTTTCCCTTGGCGGCGGCAGTCTGTTCCTGCTCGCCGTGGCCGGCTTCCTGATCTGGCGCCGCCGTCAAGCGGCCGACGAGCAGGCGGACAGTTTGCTGGTGGCGCTCGATTCGGAACCCGCCGACGAGGGGACCGAAGCCCTCGGAACGGCGATGCCGGAGAGCGATTCCCAGGTGAGCGGGGTGCCCAGCGCCGGCGTCGAGGTCAGTGAGAGTTCCTTCCTGAGCGAGTTCACCCCCAGCGATTTCGATATTCTCGAGACGGACAGCGACGCCGTCGATCCGATTGCCGAAGCCGATGTCTATCTGGCCTACGGACGCTATCAGCAGGCGGAGGAGCTGATCAGACAGGCCCTGGCGGAACGACCGGACGACCCGGCGCTGCGGTTGAAGCTGCTGGAGATCCATTACGCCAACGAGAACCGGGACGCTTACCTGGAATACGCCCGGGAATTGCAGGCGGCCGGGGCCGACAGGGATGCCGAGTTCTGGAGCAAGGTCGTGGAGATGGCCCGGGAGCTGGGTCTGGACGACGCCCTTTCGGTGGGCGACTCGGCGCCCGATTCCCAGGCGATGGAATCGCCGTCTCAGGATGTGGCGGTGGATTTCGATCTGGCCCGCCAAGCACCGGATTCCGGTGAGGCGAAGGACGCCGCCGAACCGGCACCCGCGGCCACCGGGCTTCCCGATCTTGATCCCAAAGAAGCCGGCGACGCAGGAGCGGTGGAGGAGGCGATCGAAACGGCGCCCGAGGAAGCGCAGGACTTTTCCTTCGACTTCACGCCTTCACAGCCGGCGGAGGAGGACAACCTGCCGGCGGACCGGGTGGAGCCGTCCGCATCGTCGTCCGACGACGAGGGGGGGCTGGATTTCGACCTGGGGGGTATCGAGCTGCCGAAGAATGAACCGGCGGCGTCTTCGGCCGCGGAGGAATCCGAAAAAGCGGATGGCCTGGAATTCACCCTGAGCGATGAAGCCCCGGCGCCCGATTCGACGGATGCGGATTTCGATCCGACCGACATGGACGAGGCGGATACCAAGCTGGATCTGGCGCGGGCCTACGTGGACATGGAGGACGCAGATTCGGCCAAGGAAATTTTGGAGGAGGTGCTCGCCCAGGGAAACGAGCGGCAAAAACAAGAGGCCCAGCGCCTGCTCAACCAGTTGGGTGTCACTTCCTCATCCTGAGTCTTGATTTTCCGGGAGGCCCCGCTGCAGAAGCGTTTCGGCCTCCCGCTTCAGCCGGCGCCAAATGGCCCGATGTTCCACGTCGTTTCCTTCCCGCAGCGCGATCTCCAGATGCGCCGCCCATCGCTGTAATGCCTCGAAGTGGCAGAATCCGGCTGCGCCGTGAAGCTTGTGGATGTGTTCCAGCGCCTGCCGGGGGTGGCGTTCCAGGGTGGATTCGATCCGGGACAACTGGCCGCGGAGGTCGGCCAAGAACTTCGCCTGCAGATCGGTTTGGATTCGGGTGAGACGATCGTCCTCGCCGGCACCGTCGCTTCCTTCCTTCTCCGTGGCCCCCTCAGGAGCCAGCCAGTTCCGTACCAGCGCTTGCAGCCGTTCCACGGCGACGGGCTTGCACAGCCAGGCGTCGAAGCCGGCCTGCCGTAGTCGTCGTTCCTGATCGGCGTCGATCTTGGCGCTGATGGCGATGGCTTTCATGTTCCGGTTGGGACCGGGTGAACCGCGGACGCGCTGCAATAGCACGGTGCCGGATAGTTCGGGAAGCTGGAGATCGATCAGCGCCAGGGCGAAAGGCCGTCGTTGCAACAACGCCAGGGCCCGGGTCGCCGAGGCCGCCTCGCTGACCGGAAACCCGAGGCGCTCCAATTGCGCCCGGAGCAGGGTGCGGGCGATGGCTTCGTCTTCGATCACCACAATCCCGGGTTTTCGGTCGGTGGTCGGTGCCATAGTCCGGTCGGAGAGTGGTCGGTCGCCTCCATTGTCGCCGGGTGAGGGCCCCCGGCTCAACACCGATTCGCGTTTTCGATCCCCGCCGACGCCGACGATTTTTTGTCGCTCTTGCTGCCGGCCAGAGTCGATTTGCTTTAACATCATGATATTGCGGAAAAAATAAATTGGCCCGCATCTTGCTAAATTACTGAATGGGAGGTGACCGGAATGGCAGAAAACGACGATCTGGATCTGGGGGAGGAGAAAAAATCCTCCAAGAAATGGTTGATCATCGTCCTGGCGGTGGTGCTTTTGCTGGGCGGTGGCGGCGCGGCCCTTTACTTTTTGGGGCTTCCACCCTTCGGCAAGACGGAAACGGCGGAGGCGGAAGAGGAAGAGGATTCCGATGAGGAAGCGGAGGAAAAGCCTTCCGCGCCCAAAACCGCTCATTTCCACGACTTCGCCCCCTTCGTGGTGAATTTTCCCCGGGGCGGCGGCGCCCGGTTGCTTCAGGTGGGTTTCAGCGTGATGGCCTTCGACGAAGAAACCATCGAAGCCGTGGCAAAGCACGAGCCCATGATCCGCAACAATCTCCTGTTGTTGCTGGGGCGCTACAAACCCGAGGATCTGAGGACTTCCCAGGGGAAGGAAGCGCTGCGCCAGGCCATCGTCCGGGAGATTCAGAAGGTCCTGGATCTCCGCGCCGACGGCGGCACCATCGAAACCGTGTTTTTCACCCAGTTCGTGATGCAGTAACGCCATGTCGATGGACGACCTGCTGTCCCAGGATGAAATCGACGCCCTGCTTCACGGCGTCGACGAAGGGGCCGTCAAGACGGAGGACGAGGAGGGTACCTTCGCGGCCGAGGGGGCCAGACCCTACGACTTTACCAGCCAGGAGCGCATCGTCCGCGGGCGCATGCCGACCCTGGAAATGGTCAGCGAGCGTTTCGCCCGGTACTTCCGCATCAGTCTGTTCAATTTGTTGCGCCGCACGGCGGAAGTTTCCTTTTCCGGGGTCCAGGTCATCAAGTTTTCCGAGTTCATCCACAGTCTGTTCGTGCCCACCAATCTCAACTTGATCCGTTTCAAGCCGCTGCGGGGCCGGGCCTTGATCGTGCTCGACCCGACCCTGGTGTTTACCGCGGTGGACAATTACTTCGGCGGCAGCGGCCAGTTCTACAACAAGGTCGAGGGGCGCGAGTTCACGCCGACGGAGATGCGGGTCATCCAGATCCTGCTGGATCTGGCCTTCAAGGACTTGAAGGAAGCCTGGAAACCGGTCATGGACGTGGAGCTGGAATACCTCAATTCCGAGGTCAATCCCCAGTTCGCTAACATCGTCAGCCCTTCGGAAATCATCGTCATTTCCACCATCCATATCGAGCTGGAAGGCGGAGGCGGGAATCTCCACGTGGCCCTGCCCTACGCCATGCTCGAACCGATCCGCGAACTGCTGGATTCGATTCAGAGCGACCGCGGCGACGTGGACAACCGCTGGCGCGAGGCCCTGAACTACGAGGTCATGGGAGTCCCTGTCGAGCTGTACGGGATATTGCTGGAAAAGACCTTGACGGTGGAGCAGATCTTGAATCTGGAACCGGGCGATGTCATTTCCGTGGATATCCCCGATCAGGTCACCCTGTTCGCCGAGGAGATTCCCTTGTTCCACGGCCGCGTGGGTGTGGCGAACGGCAATTACGCCGTCAAGATCGAGACCAAGGTGGATCGGGGGCCCGACATCAAACCCTCGGCGCCGCTGATCGAGCGAAAAGAAGTACTGGAAGGAGAAAGCGATGAGTGACGACAACGAAGATCTGGAATCCCAGCCGCAGCCGGAACCCGAGGAACCGACCGAGGCCGGGGGCGGCGAGGAATCCCTCGAGGACGCCTGGGGCGAGGCCCTGGCGGAGCAGGCCCAGGCGGAAGGCCACGGTGCCGGCGAGGAAGTCACCCCGGCGACTTACGACGCCCTGGAGCAGGAAGAGGGAAGTGCCGGTCAGGTGCTGCAATCACAGGATGAGAACGTCAATCTGGACGTCGTCCTCGACATTCCGGTGACGTTGTCCATGGAGATCGGCCGGACCAAGATCAGCATTCGCAATTTGCTGCAACTCAACCAGGGCTCCGTGGTGGAGCTGGACCGGTTGGCGGGCGAGCCGATGGACGTGCTGGTGAACGGCACCCTCATCGCCCACGGCGAAGTGGTGGTGGTCAACGACAAATTCGGCATCCGTTTCACCGACGTGATCAGCCCGGCGGAGCGGGTGCGCCGATTGCGATGAGCGCGTGGCTGCTGACGTCGGCAGTGCTTGGGGTGACCTCCTCCCCTCTGGCCGCACCGACGGCGAATCCCGGCCTCGATCCGGCGGGGGCCGGGCGATGGTTCGCGGGTTTGCTGTTGGTGCTGGCTTTCGTTTTGCTCTGTCTGTGGGGGCTCAAGCGCCTGAACCGCTGGAGCATGCCCGCCGGCGGGCAGATTCGTCTGCTCGGTGGCCTGCCGCTCGGTGGTCGGGAAAAACTGCTGATCGTGGAGATCGGGGAGACTCAACTGATTCTCGGGGTGTCCCCCGGCCGGGTCCAGACCCTTCACGTCCTGGAAGGGGATCGGCGCTTGAAGCCGGCCGGGGAACGATCGTTCGCCGACCAATTGCAACGGGCGATCGGCAAGGGGAAGGCATGAGGACGGTACTGATGTTCGTGTTGGCGGCCGCGCCGGTGCTGGGTTGGTCCGCGCCGGGCCTAGAGGCGGTGCACGTCACCACCGCGCCTGACGGGGGCAAGAGTTACACCGTCACCATCCAGATCCTGGCCCTGATGACGGCATTGACGGTGTTGCCGGCGCTGCTGCTTTCTATGACCGCTTTCACCCGGATCATGGTGACGCTGGCGATTCTGCGCCAGGCCCTGGGGACCGGTCAGACCCCCAACAATCAGATTCTGCTGGGGGTGTCGCTGATGCTGACGTTGTTCATCATGATGCCGGTGTTCGACGAGGCGTATCGGGCGGGGGTCGAACCCTATCTGGAGGAGAAGATCGAGGCCGGGGTGGCGCTGGAGAAGGCGCTGGTGCCCTTTCGCCGCTTCATGCTGCGCCAGACGCGGGAGAGCGACCTGGCCCTGTTCGTCCGGCTGTCCGGGCGGGCGGAGCTCCGTTCCATGGACGAAGTCCCCCTGTCGTTGCTGGTTCCCGCCTTCATGACTTCGGAGCTGAAGACCGCCTTCCAGATCGGCTTCATGCTGTTCTTGCCGTTCCTGGTCATCGATCTGGTGGTGGCCAGCGTCTTGATGTCGATGGGGATGATGATGCTGTCGCCGGTAATCATCTCGCTGCCGTTCAAGCTGATGCTGTTCGTGCTGGTCGACGGCTGGGCCCTGGTGATGGAGACCTTGGCGGCGAGCTTCTATACCGTATAGGAACCGCGATGGACGCCGATACCGTCATGACCCTGGCCCGGGACATGCTCTGGGTCACCCTCGAACTGGGAGCGCCGATACTGCTGGCGGTCCTGGTGGTCGGTCTGGTGATCGCCATGTTTCAGGCCGCCACCCAGATCAACGAGATGACCCTCACCTTCGTCCCCAAGCTGATCGTGGTGGCGGTGGTGCTGGTCCTGGCGGGGCATTGGATGCTGCGCCTGCTGACCGACTACACCCGCAGTCTCATCGAGCACATTCCCCAACTGCTGGGTTGACCATGCAGTGGAGCGAGGCGCAGTTGTTCGACTGGCTTGCCCGCTTCCTCTGGCCCTTGCTTCG
Source organism: Methylothermaceae bacterium (assembly GCA_026982635.1). Taxonomy (GTDB): domain Bacteria; phylum Pseudomonadota; class Gammaproteobacteria; order Methylococcales; family Methylothermaceae; genus Methylohalobius. Next base: position 6,874 of record JALSGR010000085.1, read on the forward strand.
GGTCAGCGGCTTTTACATCGCCCTGCCGGTGTTCAGCAGTCATTCCATTCCGGTGAGAATCCGCGTCCTCGTGGCGGTGATGACCACGGTGGCCCTCATGCCGGTGGTGCCCGAGGTGCCGGCCGTGGAAATGCTGGATCTCGGCGCCGCTCTGGCGGCCGCCCGTGAGATCGTGATCGGCGTCGCCATCGGCTTTCTGGTGCAGATGGCCTTCGCCGCCCTGGTGTTCGCCGGTCAGAGCATCGCCTACAGCATGGGGCTGGGGTTCGCGGCCATGCTCGATCCCCAACTGGGGGTGCAGGTGCCGATCGTTTCCCAGGTCTATCTGTTGCTCGCCACCCTGCTGTTTTTGGGGCTGGACGGCCATCTGGCGCTCATCGAACTGCTGGCGGCCAGTTTCCACAGCCTGCCCCCCGGACTCGACGGCCTGGATCGCGGCGACCTGTGGCGGATGGTGCGCTGGAGTGCGGGCGTGTTCAGCGGCGGGGTGTTGTTGTCATTGCCCATCGTCATCGCCCTGCTGTTCACCAACATCGCCCTGGGGATCGCCACCCGCGCCGCCCCGCAGTTGAACATTTTTTCCGTCGGTTTCCCCATCACCCTCCTGCTGGGGCTGGCGCTGATCTGGCTGACTCTGCCCCAGGTGCTGCAGGGCTTCGCCGGTGGCTTGCCGGCCACTTACCGCTTCATCCGCCAGATTCTAGGGATCTAGGGATGGCGGAGGAAGACAACGGCCAGGAACGCACCGAGGAACCTACCCCGAAGCGCCTGGAGGAGGCGCGCAAAAAGGGGCAGATTCCCCGCTCCCGCGAGTTGAACACCTTCGCCGTGGTGATGGCCGGAGTGGCCGGCTGCGGCTTCCTGGGACCGCACATGGCCCGGAGCCTGGAGCGGATCCTGCGGGCCAATTTCCGCCTCGATCGGGAGGACGTCTTCCAGCCCAGCGCGATCCTGGAGCACAGTCTGGCCGCCCTGATCGACGGCTTGTCGCTGCTGGCGCCGTTTCTGGCGCTGATGGTGGTGGTGGCCTTCGCCGCCCCCGTTCTGCTGGGAGGCTGGGTCGTGAGCTGGGAGAGCCTGCAACCCCGCTTCGACAAGTTGAATCCTCTGGCGGGTTTCAAGCGCATGTTCTCGATACGCGGGTTGGTGGAGTTGGTCAAGTCGCTGCTCAAGGTGGTGTTGCTGGCGGCGGTGGCATTCCTGGTCTTCCAGGGGTTCGGCGACGAGGCGCTGCGGCTGGTGGACGAGGGGTTGCGTCCGGCTCTGGCCCGGGGGCTTGATTTTCTCTGGCTGGCCAGCCTGCTGCTCGCTTCCACCCTGGCGGTGGTGGTCGCCGTCGACGTGCCCTATCAGCTTTGGGATCATCGCCGCAAGCTGAAGATGACCCTTCAGGAAATCAAGGATGAATTCAAGGAGTCGGAAGGCCGTCCCGAGGTGAAGTCAAAAATCCGTCAGTTGCAACGGGAGCGGGCCCAGCAGCGGATGATGGAGGCGGTGCCCAAGGCGGACGTGGTGATCACCAATCCCATCCATTTCGCCGTGGCCCTGCGTTACGACCAAACCCGCGGCGGCGCGCCCCAGGTGGTGGCCAAGGGGGTCGATCTGGTAGCCGCCCGCATCCGGGAGCTGGCGGCGCAGGCCGGCGTTCCTCTGGTGGCGGCGCCTCCTCTGGCACGGGCTTTGTATTACAGCACGCAGTTGGAACAGGAAATCCCGGAAGGGTTGTATCTGGCGGTGGCCCAGGTGCTGGCCTATGTGTATCAGCTCCGTGCCGCCCGCGGCCCGGGTGAGCGTCCGGCCCCGCCCACGGATCTGCCCGTTCCGGAGGAATACCTGAAGGAGAGGCCGTCATGAACCTGAGCGCGATATGGAGCCGTGTGCGTCAGTTGAGCGGGGCAGGATTCGGGGCGCCCCTGCTGGTGCTGGCGATGCTGATGCTGCTGGTGTTGCCGCTGCCGGCTTTCATGCTCGATCTTTTCTTCACCTTCAACATCGCCCTGTCCCTCATCATCCTGCTGGTGGTGATCTACACCGCCCGTCCCCTGGAGTTCGCCGTCTTCCCCACGGTCCTCTTGGTGGCCACCTTGCTGCGGCTGGGCCTGAACGTGGCCTCCACCCGGGTGGTGTTGCTCAAGGGGCACGAAAGCCCCGACGCCGCCGGCAAGGTCATCGAAGCCTTCGGCGCCTTCGTCATCGGCGGCAACTTCGCCGTCGGCCTGGTGGTGTTCGCCATCCTGGTGATCATCAACTTCGTGGTGGTCACCAAGGGGGCCGGGCGGGTGTCGGAGGTCAGCGCCCGCTTCACCCTCGACGCCATGCCCGGCAAGCAGATGGCCATCGACGCCGATCTCAACGCCGGTCTCATCGACGCCGACGAGGCCCGGGCGCGGCGGGAGGAGATCGCCCGGGAGGCCGATTTCTACGGCGCCATGGACGGGGCGAGCAAATTCGTCCGCGGGGACGCCATCGCCGGCATCCTGATTCTGTTCATCAACGTGATCGGCGGACTGGCCATCGGGATGGGGCAGCACGGCCTGGATCTCGGCAGCGCGGTGGAGCGCTACACCCTGCTGGCCATCGGCGACGGGTTGGTGGCCCAGATTCCCTCCCTGCTGCTTTCGGTGGCCTCGGCGATTCTGGTCACCCGGGTCGGCGGCGGCGCCGAGGACGTCGGCCAGCAATTCAGCGCCCAGTTCCTCGACCACCCCCGCGCTCTTGCCGTCAGTGCCGGGGTGGTGGGACTGCTGGGACTGATTCCCGGAATGCCCCATCTGCCGTTCCTGCTGCTCGGTTCCCTGTTGGGGCTGGCGGCGTGGTGGCTGATGCGGCGCTCGGCCCAGCCGACCGAGGAGGCGGTGGCGGAGGAGTCTTTGCCCGCCGAGCCGGAAGTCCGGGAATTGAGTTGGGACGACGTGATGCCGGTGGACCGGATCGGCCTGCTGGTGGGGTATCGTCTGATCCCCCTGGTGGACAAGCAGCAAGGGGGGCAATTGCTGAGTCGGATCAAGGGGGTGCGCAAGAAGTTGTCACAGGAGCTGGGCTTTCTGATTCCACCGGTGCACATCCGCGACAACCTCGATCTGGCCCCCAACGCTTACCGTCTCCAGGTGCTCGGCGTGACCGTGGGGGAGGCCGAGATCCATCCGGACCGGGAGATGGCCATCAATCCGGGGCAGGTGTTTGGTTCGGTTCAGGGGATTGCGGGCAAGGACCCGGCGTTCGGGCTGGACGCGGTTTGGATCGATCCGACCCAGAAGGATCACGCCCAGGCGTTGGGCTATACGGTGGTGGATCCGGAAACGGTGATCGCCACCCATCTCAGCCAGGTGCTCCAGGAGCATGCCCACGAGCTGTTCGGCCACGAAGAGGCCCAGCATTGGCTCGACAATCTGGCCAAGGTGGCGCCGAAGCTGGCCGAAAGCCTGGTGCCCGACACTCTGTCCCTCACCTTGCTGGTGAAGGTGCTGCAAAACCTGCTCAAGGAAAAGATATCGATCCGCGACATGATCACCATCGCCGAAACCTTGGCGGAAAACGGCAGCCGCAGTCAAGATCCCGACGCGCTCACCGCCGCGGTGCGCGCCGCCTTGGGCCGATCCATCGTCCAACAAATCAACGGCTTGTCTCAGGAATTGCCGGTCATCACCCTCGATCCCGAGTTGGAACAGTTGTTGCAAAAGACTTTACAGAGCGCCGGGAGTGAAGGCGCCGGGATCGAGCCGGGATTGGCGCAGCGGATCCATCAGCTTCTCGAGGACCAGGCCCGGAAGCTGGAAATGGCGGGAAAGCCGGCGGTGCTTCTGGTGTCGTCCCTGTTGCGCTCCTGGCTGGCGCGCTTTGTGCGCCATACCATTCCGGGGCTTCATGTCCTGGCGTACAACGAAATACCGGAAGATCAACAGATCAAGGTGGTCGGCGTGGTCGGCCAGCAGACCTGAAACCGTGAGGTGGCATCGGGATGAAGATGAAACGTTTTGTGGCCCCGGACATCCGCCAGGCGCTGCAGCAGGTCAAAGAAACCTTGGGCGCCGATGCGGTGATTCTGTCGAACCGCAAGGTGGCCGAAGGGGTGGAAATCGTCGCCGCCCGTGATTTCGAGGTGGAGTCGGTCGTCAGCGGAGAGCGGAAATCCGTCCGGGGCGACGAGGTCGGGGTGACGCCCAAGCCCGCCTTCTCGGCCCGGAGTTACGGTGCCGTGGCCAGCCAGGAAAGCGCAGCGCCCGGCCGTCGGGCCGACGTCCGAAAACCGGTTTTCCCCAAGGTCGCGCCGGCGGAGCGGCCCAAGGGAAAGGCTTCCCGTACCCAGGTCAGCGATACCGTCACCCGCTCCAATCCAAAACCACCTACCACCGAGCCGTCCCCTTCGGTTGCCGGACTGGAAGCGGTACGCCGTGAGCTGGCCCAGATGCGCCGTCTGCTGAATCAGCATCTGGCTCGTGACGCCTGGCATGAAACCGTTCGGAGCGCCCCGACTCGTCTGGATCTGCTGCGTGCCCTGGGGGAGCTCGGCTTTTCCCGTTCCCTGGCCCTGGAATTGTCCCAGCGGGCCGGTGGGGAGGAAGCGTTCTCCGTCGCCATGGATCGATTGCGGCAGATACTCGGCGAGCAGCTTCCGGTGCAGGCGGACCCGCTGCTGGAATACGGGGGGGTCGTGGCCCTGGTGGGGCCCACCGGGGTTGGCAAGACCACCACCATCGCCAAACTGGCGGCTCGTTTCCGTCTCAAGCACGGGCCGCGGCCGATCGCCCTGGTGACGACGGACAACTACCGCATCGCCGCCCATGAGCAACTCAGCACCTACGCCCGGATTCTCGGCGTTCCGGTGCGCGTGGCCGCCGGCCCCGACGAACTGCAGGCCATCGTCCGCAGCTTCGTGGACAAGAAGCTGGTGTTGATCGACACCGCCGGCATGAGCCAGCGTGATCTGCGCCTGGCGGAACAGTTCGACCTGCTGCGCGACAGCGACATCGCCATCGAGACCTATCTGGTGCTTTCGGCGGCGACCCAGCTCAAGAGTCTGTACGAGGCCGTCGAGGCCTTCTCCCGCTTTCAGCCCAAGTCGTGCATTTTGACTAAACTTGATGAGGCAGGCGCGTTGGGGCCGGTGCTGTCGGTCCTGATGGAACGCGGGTTGCCCGCCGCCTTCATCACGGACGGTCAGCAGGTTCCCGAGGATCTGCATCCCGCCGACGCGGCGGATCTCGTCGCTCGGGCCTTCCGGCACGTACCGGACCTGCCGTCGGTTGACATGGATATGGCTTTCGAGGATTGGGTCGCCCATGCAAATGCCTAGTTCGGATCAGGCCGCCGGCATCCGGCGGCTCAACGCTTCCCAGCCGGTTCGGGTGGTCGCCGTCACCAGCGGCAAAGGGGGGGTCGGGAAGACCAACATCGCCGTCAATCTTGGCGTGGCCCTGGCGAGACAGGGACGGCGCACGGCGCTGCTCGATGCCGACATGGGATTGGCCAACGTCGACATCCTTCTGGGACTGCAGCCCCGTTTCAATCTGTCCCATGTCATCGCTGGCGAGAAGAGTCTGGACGAGATTCTGGTGACCGGGCCGGAAGGGTTGCGGATCGTTCCGGCGGCGTCCGGCATTCAACAGATGGCGGAGCTGTCGCCGGTGGAGCAGGCGGGTCTGATCCGGGCGTTCAGCGAATTGCGGCTGCCGCTGGAAGTCCTCCTGGTCGATACCGCGGCGGGAATCTCCGCCACCGTGGTCAATTTCGCCCGGGCCTGCCAGGAGATCGTGGTGGTGGTCTGCGACGAGCCCACCTCGCTGACCGATGCCTACGCCTTCATCAAATTGTTGTATCGCGATTACGGCCTGTACCAGTTTCAGGTGCTGTGCAACCAGGTACGCTCCGCGGAGCAGGGAAGACAGTTGTTCGAAAAGCTGTACCGGGTGAGCGATCGCTACCTGGATGTCGCCTTGCATTATCTCGGCGCCGTGCCCTATGACGATGCGGTGCGGCAGGCGGTGCAGCAGCAGCGTCCTTTCGTCACCGCCTTTCCGGACAGTTCCGCCGCCAGGGCCATTCGGGAGCTGGCCCGCAAGATCGACCATTGGCCGATCGATCATACCGCCTCGGGCCAGTTGGCGTTCTTCGTCGAACGTATGATCCAGTACAGCGCGGAGGCGTTGGCATGAAGGGCCTGGCGGCCTATGCGGCGGTACAGAAGTTGGATTACGAGGGGGTGGTGGAACAGTACACTCCCCTGGTCCGGCGTATCGCCCACCATCTCAAAGGCCGATTGCCGGCCAGCGTTCAGCTCGATGACCTGATCCAGTCCGGCATGATCGGCCTGCTGGAGGCGGCGCGTCATTACGACGCCAGTCAGGGCGCCAGCTTCGAAACCTATGCTGGGATTCGCATCCGCGGCGCCATGCTGGACGAAGTGCGGCGTTACGACTGGACGCCCCGGTCGGTCCACCGCAAGGCCCGCGAGGTTTCCGAGGCTATGTACCGCATCGAACGCCGCACCGGCCGTGACGCCCGCGATACCGAGGTGGCGGCGGAGCTGGGGGTCAGCCTGGCGGAATATCACCGCATCTTGCAGGACGCGGCCGGCTGCCGCCTGTTCAGCATCGAGGAACTGAGCGAGAACGGCGACGGCTTTCTGGAGGAGCACGGCGGTGGGGAAAGCGACACCCCCGGCGATCAACTGACCCGCGAACGCTTCAAGGAAGCGCTGGCCGACGCCATCGCCGGCCTGCCCGAGCGCGAGCGCCTGGTGATCTCCCTCTATTACGAGGAGGAGATGAACCTCAAGGAAATCGGTCAGGTGCTCGGCGTCAGTGAATCGCGGGTCTGTCAGATCAACAGCCAGGCGATGCTGCGTCTGCGGGCCCGGATGCGCGACTGGTTGGCTGGCTGATCCAGCGGAAGCGACTATATTTAAGAATAGGTTGTTGGTTCGGAAGAAATACAGGGGGTTGGTTTGGACAAGAACATGAAAATCCTGGTGGTGGACGATTTTTCCACCATGCGCAGGATCATCAAGAATCTACTTCGGGAGTTGGGTTTTACCAACGTCAGCGAAGCGGACGACGGTCAGACGGCGTTGCCCAAGTTGCAGGCCGGGGATTTCGATCTTCTCATCACCGATTGGAACATGCCGGGAATGACGGGGATCGACCTGCTCAGGGCGGTGCGGGCCGACGAAAAGCTGGCCAACCTGCCGGTTCTGATGGTGACGGCCGAGGCGCGGCGGGAGCAGATCATCGCCGCTGCCCAGGCAGGGGTGAACGGCTACATCATCAAGCCTTTCACCGCAGGCACCCTGAAGGAAAAGCTGGAAAAGATTTTCGAACGGTTGGCGGCGTGAGGGGACGGTCATGACGGAAACGACGATGGACGCCTCGCTCGAGGCACGGTTGGCCCGGGCGCGGGCTTTGGTGGCGGCTTTGGAACAGGGTGACGAACAGGAGGCCGACCGGGTCTTGGATGAGATCGGCCGGGTGAGGCAGAGCGTGCTGTTCCAGGAGATCGGTCACTTGACGCGCCAACTGCACGATGCGTTGACCGCTTTCACCCTGGACAGCCGGCTGGCTCAGTTGACCGAGCAGGAGATACCCGACGCCCGGGAACGGCTCAATTACGTCATCGCCATGACTGAGCAGGCGGCCAACACCACCCTGAACGTGGTCGACGAGGTGTTGCCCATGGTGGCGGATCTCAGCGAGAAGACCGCCTCCCTGTCGCAGCGCTGGCAGCGTTTCCTCCAGCGTCAGATGCCCTACGAAGAGTTCCGGGAATTGAGCCGGGACATCACCGCTTTCCTGGGCTCCCTCGACGAAGGATTGCAACGGGTTCAAGGACAGCTCAACGAGGTTCTGATGGCCCAGAGCTTCCAGGATCTGACCGGCCAGATCATCCGTCGGGTGATCGAACTGGTGCAACAGGTGGAACAGAGCCTGCTGCAACTGATCCGGTTCGCCGCCCAGCAGAAAGGGGAAACCACCTCGAATAAGAAGGAACCCGCCAAGGGCGTGGAAGCGGCAGGGCCGGTGGTGCCCGGGGTGGACAAAGCCGAGGCGCTCAACAGTCAGGACGATGTCGACGAATTGCTTTCCAGTCTGGGATTTTAGGGCTTCGTCATGGCGATCGATCTCAATGACGAAATTCTTCAGGATTTCCTGGTAGAGGCCGGCGAGATCCTGGAGCAACTCGGCGAGCAGTTGGTGGACCTGGAGCACGCGCCCGAGGACACCGATCTGCTCAACGCCATCTTCCGCGGTTTCCATACCGTCAAGGGCGGCGCCGGCTTTCTCAACATCGAGCCGTTGGTGGATCTGTGCCACAAGGCCGAGGACGTCTTCAACGTGCTGCGCCAGGGGGAGCGCAAGGTCAGTCCGCCGCTGATGGACGCGGTCCTGAAGGCGTTGGACGTGATCAACGAAATGATCGGCCGGATTCGCCTCGGTGAGGAGCCCGAGCCGGCCAGCCCGGCGTTGTTGGAGGCGTTGCAGGGGTTCGCGGTCCCGGACGATGCCGCTGAGACGCCGGCCGGCCAGGAAACGGCTTCCCCGCCGGACACCGAGGCGGACAAGGACCCCATCGAGGCGGAATTCGAGTCCATGTTGGCCCAGGAAGCCGAGACAGCCAAGGATCAGGAGGCCGAACCGGCTGCGGCGGGGGCCGACGACGAAATCACCGAGGAGGAATTCGAGGCCCTGCTGGACGCCCTGCACGGTCCCGGGGGCGCGCCGGGAAAGCCGGCCGCCGGGAAGGAAGCCGCTGCCGCCGCAGCGGAGCGAAAGAGCGATACGACGAGCCCGAAGGACGACGAAATCACCGAAGAGGAATTCGAGGCGCTTCTGGATCAGCTCCACGGTCCCGGCAAGCACCAGGGAGTTCCCAAGGCGGCGTCGGGGGGAGGGACCGGACCGGTGGCGGAAAAACCCCGTCCTGCGAAACCAGAGCAGCGTCGGGAGGCGAAAGCGGCGCCGGCCGCCAAGGCCAAACCCAATCCGCCGGCGGAAACCACGGTCCGCGTCGATACCCAGCGCCTGGACGAGATCATGAACATGGTGGGGGAGCTGGTGCTGGTCCGCAACCGCTTCAAGACCCTGCGGGCGGTCCACGACGACGAAGACATGGCCAAGGCGGTGGCCAATCTGGACGTGGTGACCTCCGATCTCCAGCTGGCGGTGATGAAGACCCGGATGCAGCCTATCAAGAAGGTGTTCGGCCGCTTCCCCCGGGTAGTGCGGGATCTGGCCCGCAGCCTCAACAAGGAGGTGCGGCTGGAGATGCAGGGGGAGGAAACCGATCTGGACAAGAATCTGGTGGAGTCCCTGGCCGATCCGTTGGTGCACCTGGTGCGCAATGCCGTCGATCACGGCATCGAGATGCCGGACGAACGGGAGAGGAAGGGCAAGCCTCGGGAAGGGGTCGTCGTGCTGACCGCCACCCAGGAAGGGGATCATATCGAACTGACCATCGAGGACGACGGCAAGGGCATGAACCCCGAAGTCCTGCGGCGGAAGGCGGTCGAAAAGGGTCTGATGGACGAGGAGAGCGCCGCCCGCCTCAGCGAGCGGGAGTGTTTCCAGTTGATCTTCTATCCCGGTTTCTCCACCAAGAACGAGATTTCCGACATTTCCGGCCGCGGGGTGGGGATGGACGTGGTCAAGACCCGCATCGATCAGATGAACGGCAGCGTCGAGGTCGATTCGGTCGAGGACAAGGGGACCAAGATCACCATCAAGGTGCCCCTGACCCTGGCCATCATGCCCACCCTGATGGTGAAACTGGACGACCAGGCCTTCGCCCTGCCTCTGGCCAGCGTGGTGGAGATCCTCGACCTCGACCTGGGCAAGACCAACGTGGTCGACGGTCAGGAGGTGGTGATCGTCCGCGACCAGGCGTTGCCGCTGTTCTATCTCAAGGACTGGCTCGTCAAGGGAGGGCGGAACGGCACGTCGCAGGAGGGTGGTCACGTCGTGGTGGTCAACGCCAGCGGCCGGCACGTCGGTTTCGTCGTGGATCACCTCATCGGTCAGGAGGAGGTGGTCATCAAGGCGCTGGGGGCCAAGCTCCACGGTCTCGACGGTCTAGCCGGCGCGACCATCACCGGCGACGGCATGATCGCCTTGATTCTCGACGTTCCCAGCCTGATGAAGCGTTATGCGGCCTGACGGGCGGTCCGGGGAAGGTTTCCAGGGAGGTGGGTGATGGATCCACTCAGCATCGTCGGTCTGATCATCGGCATCGCCGCCGTCGTCGTCGGCAATCTGCTCGAAGGCGGGCGGCTGAGCTTTCTGATCAACGGTCCGGCGCTGCTGATCGTCCTCGGCGGCACTTTGGGGGCGGTGTTGCTGCAGACACCGCCGGCATTGTTCCTCCGCAGCGTGAAAATGCTGCGCTGGATCGTCGCCCCGCCCCGGATCAACCTGGAGGCCTCCATCCGGAAGATCGTCGATTGGAGCCAACTGGCTCGCAAGGAAGGATTGCTGGGGTTGGAGGATGAAATCGACCGGGAGGCGGACGGCTTCACCCGCAAGGGGTTGCAATTGCTGGTGGACGGTAACGAAACCGACGCCATCCGCAACGCGCTCGAGCTGGAGATGGTGACCCGGGAACGGCAACTCCAGGCGGCGGCCCGGGTGTTCGAGGCCATGGGCGGATATGCTCCCACCCTGGGAATTCTGGGGGCCGTGCTGGGGTTGATCCAGGTCATGCAGAATCTGTCCGATCCGGCCAAGTTGGGCTCCGGCATCGCGATCGCTTTCGTGGCCACCATCTACGGCGTCGGGCTGGCCAATCTGGTCTTTCTCCCGGTGGCCAACAAGCTGAAGAGCCAGGTCCAGGTGCTGGTCTTGTCCCAGGAATTGCTGCTGGAGGGCATTCTGGCCATCGCCGAAGGGGAGAATCCCCACAACGTGGAACTCAAACTGCGGGGGTTTTTGGCATGAGGGGGCGTTTCCGACGTCGGACCGTCGCCGGCGAAGGGGAAAACCACGAGCGCTGGCTGGTTTCCTATGCCGATTTCATCACCCTGCTGTTCGCCTTCTTCGTGGTGATGTACGCCATCTCCAGCCTCAACGCCGGCAAGTACCGCGTACTGGCCGAATCCCTGGAAAAGGCGTTCCAGAACCGCTCCGGCGAGAACGAGGCCAAAACGGCCGAGCCGATTCAGGTGGGGGAGCCGCCGAAGGAGTTCGTGCCGATCGAGATCGACGCCAGCCTCGGTGAGGAGGCGGTCAAGCTCGAACAGATTTCCGACCAGCTGGAGGAGGTGCTGGCGCCTTACATCGAGGAGGATCTGATCGAAGTCGAGCGCACCCGCTTTTGGGTGGCGGTGGAGGTGAAAAGCGGTATGCTGTTTCCCAGCGGGAGCGCACGACTGGATCGGCGGGCCGATCCGGTCCTGAGCAAACTGGCGGAAGTGATGCGCCAGATGCCCACTAATCCGATTCAGGTCGAAGGTCACACCGACGACGTGCCCATCCGCAACCGCCAGTTTCCCTCCAACTGGGAACTGTCCGCGGCGCGGGCCGCCAGTGTGGTCCGGCGCTTGATCGAGTACGGCGTGGCCCCGACCCGGTTGGCCGCGGTGGGTTACGGGGAGTACCACCCGGTGGCGGACAACGGCAGCGAAGCCGGACGGTATCGCAACCGCCGGGTGGTGGTGGTTCTCCAGGCGAAGAATCTGGCCCGTTATCCGGTGAAGGGGCGGTATCCACAACCGGTTCCAGGTGGTCAGGAGTAGCGCCATGCAGGTCTGGGCAGTGTCCAATCAGAAAGGTGGCGTCGGCAAGACCACGACGGTGGCCAATCTCGCCGGTCTGCTGGCGCAGCGCGGCGACCGGGTGTTGATGATCGATCTGGATCCCCACGCTTCCTTGACCAGTTATTTCGGTTTCGCTCCCGAGACGGTGGAGACGGGGGTCTATCACCTGTTTCGCGACACCATCGCCCGGCGTCGCCCGGATCCCTTGGCCCTGATCCGGCCGACCGACATCCGCCAGCTGGATCTCATGCCTGCCGTGATGGCTCTGGCCACCGTGGAGCGTCAGGCTGGCGCCATCGAGGGGCTGGGACTGGTGATCGAGCAGGCCCTGAAGCCGATGCGTTCCCACTACGATTACGTCTTGATCGACAGTCCCCCCATGTTGGGGGTGCTGATGGTGAACGCCCTAGCCGCCTGTGACCGGTTGCTGATTCCACTGATGGCGGATTTCCTGTCTCTGCGGGGGTTGGAACGGATGTTAAAGACCCTGGCGATGATCGACCGTTCCCGGCGGCAGCCGCTCCCCTATCTGATCGTTCCCACCCTGTTCGACCGGCGTCCCCGGGTGTGCCGCAACACCCTGCGGCTCCTCACGGAACGCTACGGCGACCATCTGTGGTCGGATGTGATCCCTCTGGACACCAAGGTCCGGGAGGCGAGCCAGGCCCACCGTCCCCTGAACCGTTACGCCCCCCACTGCCGGGCCGCCCGGGCCTATGCCAGCCTGCTCAAGCATCTGTTGGCCCAGACCCCCGAAACTTCCCAGGCGGTATCGGCATGAGCGGAGCACGTCCAAAGGTAGAAATGCCGGACGAAGCCGAGCTGGCGGGCTATCTGGCGGAACTCTTGGGGACGGGAACCGGGGCCGCTTCGCCGGCCGATTCGGTGGACGCCGGCTGTCCGAAACCTGCCACCGAGCCGCTGCCGCCCGGCTGTCCGGCGTGGCTGACGCCGGTATTCGCGGTCGTGATCCTCCATTTGGGGAAGTTGCGCTTTGCGGTTCCCGGCTGCCAGTTGCACGAGGCCGAGCGGATCGAGGGAACCCGGCTGCCGGAAGCGGGGACGGGGCCGGCTCTGGGGGCGCTGGTGATGGCGGGTCGTAGCTGGTCGGTGGTGGACACCGCCCGTCTGATCCTGCCCGATCACAAGCGCGGCTCCCGTTACCAGTGGCTGGTTCCGGTCCGGGGGAGCGGGATGGCGCTGGCCTGTGACGGCGTGTCGGAATCCGGGCCGGTTCCCGTCGCCCAGGTGCGCTGGCGCCGGCAACGGCAGAGCCGGCCCTGGCTGTTGGGCATGCTGACCGGCGACCACGCCTGTCCGTTGCTCGACGCGGAGGCCCTTATCGCTGACTTGATCCAATCGAGGTGAAACATGGCGGAAGCTGCGGAAAAACTCAACGACGAATTGATCCAGTGGGTGACCTTTCAACTGGGGGACGAGACTTACGGCATCAACGTGATGCAGGTGCAGGAAGTGCTCCGGGTGAGCGAGATTGCGCCGGTTCCCGGGGCCCCGGACTATGTGATCGGTATCATCAATCTTCGGGGCAACGTGGTCACCGTGGTGGACACCCGGAGCCGATTCGGTCTGCCCTACAAGGAGCCGGACGATCTTTCCCGCATCGTCATCATCGAGGCCAGCGAACACGTCATCGGTATCCTGGTCGACAGCGTGGCCGAGGTGGTGGAGCTGCGCAGCGATGAGATCGAAGCGGCCCCCAACGTGGGCAACGAGGAAAGCGCCCGCTACATCCAGGGGGTTACCAGCCGGAACGGCCAGTTGCTGATTCTGGTGGATCTGAACAAGTTGCTGAGCGACGAGGAAATCGCCGAAGTGAACGCGCTGTGACGGCTGCTCGCCGGAATCGAACGCCGTGAATCTCGATCCCTGGGTGGTTCCGTTCGCCGTCCTGTCGCTGGTCGTGGTGCTCGAGGCGATCGCCATCGTTTGGTTGTGGCGGCGGCAGCGTCGATGGCAGCGGCTCTGCCAGCGCTGGCGGCGGATCCAGGAACATCAGCAGGGCGATGTCATCGGTCTGTGTGCCGCAGCGGTACGGATGGACGAGCGGTTGCAGCAGCTCGTCCGTGACTTGGGCGAGATCCGCGAACGGAGCGAGGTGCTGCGGGGGGGATCGGAGGATGCCGCTTCCTATCAGGCAGCCATTGCGTGTATCCGCGAGGGGGGCGGAATAGAGGAATTGGTCGGCCAATGCGGCCTGACCCGGGAAGAGGCCAATCTATTGCTCCGCTTGTACGGCGGTCGTTCCCCGGATGTCGGCGATCCCGATCGTCACTGATCCGGCGCCTCCTTGCCGCTGAGCCAGTAGGCGAAAGCGATGACCTCGGCGACCGCCAGATAGAGTTCCCTGGGAATTTCATCCCCCAACGGAACCCGGCTCAGCACCCGGACCAAGTCGGGATCGTGGTGCAGGAGAACGTCGTGTTCCTCGGCGAGGGCGATGATGCGCTCGGCGGTTTCCCCCCGGCCCTTGGCGACCACCCGGGGGGCCGAGGTGCCGTCGTATTTGAGGGCCACGGCCACGTCGGGGGGATTGAGCAGCGTTCCGTCGTTTTTCTTCATATCCGCTCGTCGATCAACGGCCCGTCGTGGACGGTTCTGGGGTTGGCGATGGCGGCCTCGGTCACCCGGAAGGTCCGGGGCGTGAGGCCCGCCTGCCGGAAACGCTGGGCCAGGTGATCCAGATGGCGCTCGAACAACGCCCGGGTGGCTGCCCGATCGCTCCACAGATGGGTGTTGATTTCCCCGTTCACGTAGATCAACCTGGCCTGAAGCCGTCCCAGGCCGGGCAGATCCATTTCCAGATCCACCGTCCACGTCCGGGCGTGCTCCTTACTGGGGGATGGCGCCTTCTCCCCCCGCACGGTCAGCCGGAGGTCGTGGAACGTCTCTCCCTGGCGAAACGGCACTTCGAAATGCCAGGTGGGCGTGGGATCTTCCGGCCTTGGCAGCGAGTTCAGCTGGTCCAGAACGATACGGGCGACCGCGCCGGACACCTTGTGCAGGAGTGACTCCAGTCGCTCCCCGTCGCTTGGATTCGGCCGAGGCGCTTGGGGAGTGCCATCCGGAAGGGGCGACGGCTGGCCGGGGGGCCTGCTCGGTGCGGCGGTGTTCCCCGGCCGGGATACGGAAGGGGGCGTTTTTGCTTTGCCGGATGTGCCACTGGACGATGGTTCTACCGCCGTCGTCGCGGCCCGCGGTTCCTTCATTTCCGAAGTGCGGCGGAGGACGGCGGCGAGGTGGAGGAGGCGTTCTTTGAGGTCGGGGGCTGAATCCGGTAAAGGGCGAGCTTCGGCGAACAGGCCGCTTCGATCCAGAGCTCGAGCGAGGGTGTCCGCCGAGGTCAGGTCCTTCAAGGTGGGCAGGGTGCGCAACAGACGGTTGATCGATTCCCGCAGCGGTGCAGGCAACGCTGCCGTATCGGTGCTGGCGGTCGCCAGCTCGGCCAGGTGCCGTATGGCTTCGGCCAGGGGGATTTGCCGGGGCAGGAAGGTTTTCAGGGCGCTGATTTGGGGCTGGGGGGCGGCATCCAGTACCCGAAGCCGGGGCTGGATGCCTGGTTCGACGACTTCGAGCCGTACCCGGGCGCCGGGGGGCAGCGGCACCTTGCTGTCCGCCGTTACCTGCCGGCCGGCCAGTTCCAGCAGCAACTGCCGGTCGCCGATTCGAGCCAGTACCCGCCCCTCCAGCCGTTGGCCCGCCTGCAGCGCCTGTATCGGTTCCACGGGCTTGGCGGGCGCCGCGCCCCGGCCGATCAGGGAAGCCAGGGATTGAAGGGCGCGCTGGATCTCCATCGCTCAAACGGTCAGCATTTTTTGGATCTGCCAGATTTCTTCGCGGGCCTTTTCCAGCACGTTCATGCTGGTTTCCGTATCCAGGGCGCCGGCGAGCAGCTTGCGGTAGGCGGGGATCGCGTCGATGCGGGGATAGCGGTGAATGTCCGGGGTGCCGATGAAACTGTGCAACTGGGAGACCAGGACGATGTCCAAGTAGTCGGGCTCCGGTTTGGGATCGCGGAACCAGTCTTCCGCCTGCCGGGTGATGGTTTCGAAATCCTCGGGGAAACGCCAACGGCGCATGATCGCCGCGCCCACCGGCCCCCGGAGCCGGTCGATGGCCTGTTCCAGTTCGGCCGGATCGGCGAGCAGGTCCATGTGATCGTCGGCGAAGGTGAGCACCGGCACCGCCCCGATGTCGTGGATCAGGCCGGCCAGCATGGCGCGATCGGGATCGAATCCCGGGGTCTTGTGGGCCAGCACCGCACAGATCGCCGCCACATAACTGCTGTGATGCCACAGGTCGTTCATGCGTTTTTGGATGGCCCGGTTCTTGGCCTTGAACACCGCCTTGAGGGCGAAGGTGGTGATGAGATGCTGGGCGGCCTTGAGTCCCAGACGGGTCAAGGCTTCCGGGCAGCTTTCGATCCGGCGCCGCCCCCGGTACAAGGGACTGTTGGCGATCTGGATCAGCCGGGCGGTGATCACCGGGTCCATCTGGACCACCCTGGCGATCCGGGTGTTGTTGGCCTTGGGATCGTTGATGGCCCGGCGGATTTTGACGGAAATGTCGGGAATGGTGGGCAGGACGAGCTTGTTTTCCTTCAGCGCCCGCAGACACTGGTGGAGAAAATTACTTTCCCGCGTATCGGTGACCGAAGCCGTCGAATCCATCGAAAGTCCCTCAACGCCGCTCC
>JALSGR010000086.1 GCA_026982635.1 Methylothermaceae bacterium
CTGGACGATCCGGTCAACGGCGACCAGCTCTTTCAAAAGGACCGCCGTTTCGTGACCGGCGGCAACCTGGACCACCACTGGCACTGGCGGCTGAAGGACATCGACTTCGGCTTCCGCCTCGGCGCCCAGGTGCGTCACGACTTCATCCCCAAGGTGGCCCTCTATCGCAGCCGGCGCCGCGACATCGTCCGCCCGGTGCGCATCGACCAGGTCAACGAGACTTCGGTGGGGTTGTACCTGGAAAACCAGACCCGCTGGCACCCCAAAGTACGCACCTTGGCGGCGCTCCGCGGCGATATTTTCTTCTTCGACGTCAAGGACAGCCTCACCGGCCGCCAGTCCGGCGATACCTCCGACGCCCTGATCAACCCCAAGTTCGGCCTGGTGCTCGGCCCCTGGTTCGACACCGAGCTGTACTTCAACTACGGCTTCGGCTTCCACAGCAACGACGCCCGCGGCGTGACCAGCCGCCCCGACCCGGTCGATCCCCTGGTGCGTTCCCGCGGCCTGGAGGTGGGCCTGCGGACCTACTGGCTGCCCGGCCTCAGCACCACCCTGGCCCTGTGGCAACTCAAACTGGACTCGGAACTGGTGTTCGTGGGCGACGCGGGGACCACCGAGCCCAGCGGCAAGAGTCGGCGCCAGGGTATCGAGCTGAGCAACTACTACCGCCCCTTCGACTGGCTGACCCTGGATCTCGACGTGGCTTTGACCCGGGCCCGCTTCGAAGACGTCGGGCACCAAGCCGACCAGATTCCCAACTCGGTGGGCCGGGTCGTCACCGGCGGCATCACCCTGACCCACCCCCAAGGGGCGTACGCCACGATCCGAGTGCGGCATTTCGGCGCCGTCCCCCTCAACGAGGCCGGTACCGTGGAAGCGGGCAGCACCACCCTGGTCAACCTGGGTCTAGGATGGCGCTGGCGCGACCGCCTGCGCCTGTCCCTCGACGTGCTCAACCTCACCGACAGCGAGGACCCGGACATCGCCTATTACTACGCCTCGCGGCTTCCCGGAGAACCTGCCGGCGGCGTCGAGGACGTCCTCTTCCATCCGGTCATCCCGCGCCAGTTCCGCGGCACCGTACACCTGTTCTTCTGACGGATCGGCCTCGAAAGGGGCCGGTTCCGTGGCATTTGCCGCAAAGTGCGGGATTTGCCCCTGCTTTTGCCCTTCCCCACCCGGCGAACCGAGCCCCGACGCCGCTCCCGCCCTGGCACACTTTTTGTAAAAGATTATTCAGATCAATTGCCATCGAAGTCAGGCGATCCGTCATGATTCGTATTTACACCTTGTTTCTTCTTCTGGCCGCCTTCCGGGTCTGGGGCCACGCCATCCTGGTAGAGGCGACCCCCGCCAAAGATGCGGTGATCGCCAGGGTTCCGGAAACTGTCCAACTACGCTTCGACGCTCCCGTAGGCGATCGCTATCTGGCGGTCGCCGTCATCGACGCCGAACAGCATGAGCGCGTGGATGCGGGTGACGCCCACCGCGACATCCTCGATCCCAGCATCGTCCAGGTCCATCTGAACCGTTCCCTGAAACCGGGCGCCTACGTGGTCCGCTACCGGGTCCAGTCGGCCGACGGGCACATCGTCACCGGTCGTTATCGTTTCACCATCGCAGGAGTTTCCCATGCCCCTGAGCAAAACGACGAAAAATCTCTGTTGGATCGTCTGGTGGGTCTGTTTACTGACCGCTGAGGTCCAGGCCCGTCCCGACCAGGCCCGCGGCGACTGTCTGATTTCCACCGATTTCTACATCGTCCACTTCACCGCTTTCCAACCGCCGAAGAAAATGCCCACCGACCTCCGGGAACGGCGTCAGGCCCTGCAACGCTATTGCCGGGAATTGCCGAACACCGGCACCACCTTCCTCGGCATCGACTTCATCGACCGGGATGTCCGCCACCTTCCCATCGCTCTCAAGGTGGTGGAAGAAAGCGGAGACACCGGTGACTCCGAACGGGTTCTCAAGGCGCTTCCCGCCAAGCGCTATCCCCACGGGGTGGCGGAGATGCGGGTGGATTTCGATCGTCCGGGGCATTACGCCCTGGTGGTGGAATTCGGCGACGATCCGGAACTGGCCGACGACCGGCTGCGCATCCCCCTGACCGTGGGAATCGAACGCTGGCACGTTCCTTGGCTGGCCATCGCCGCCGCCGTCAGCCTTGGCCTTTTCTTCAGCATGATCGCCTTCTTCGTCCTCCATTTCCGCCGGGGCGAGACGATCACGTCATGAAACAGGGGTGGCGGCGGCTGCATCGCTGGCTGGTCTGGAGTACCGGATTCCTGCTGATTCCCTGGGTGACGAGCGGCTGCCTGTTGCTCTGGCAGGATGCAGGAATCCCTCGCGTGAGACCGGCGGGAAATCCCGCCTCCCTGGAGCGGCTACTAGCGGTGGCCCAGACGATCTTTCCGGCCCGGTCCGGCGACTGGCGCCTGGTCCTGCCCCGCCGCCCGGACGACCCGGTCAAGGTGGTCTACGTGGCCTCCGATCCTTTCGGGGGGCCGGAAGCCCCGGTGTCCATCTACGTCGACCCCTATCGGGCCGAAGTCCTGACCCTGACCGAAGGCCGCGGGCCGTTCTGGGAATGGCTCTACCGTTTCCACACTTGCCTGCTGCTGCCCGGCGATAGCCGCTGGCTCTTGTGGGTGCTGTCGGCGGCGCTGGCGGGAATCCTCGTCTCCGGAGCGCAGCTGAGTCGGCGCGGCAAAAGCCGCCACGCCCGAATCGGGCGGACGACCATACCGCCCCTGCTGATCAGCCTGCTCTCCGGCCTGGTGTTGCTGGCGCCCCTTCCCGCAGCGGAATCCTCCCTCCCCTTGGCGCCCCCGTCCCTGCCGAAACACGTGCCGCCGGTGGACGAAGTGGTGGCCCGGATCGGCCGCGATCACCCCGCCCTGGAATTGCGGGAAATTCTCTGGACAGCGGACGGAAGCCCTTGGCGCCTGGCCTATCACCGTCCGGGAACGTCGGATTTGGAGCCGGCCTGGACGACCGTCTGGTTCGATCCCGGCCATGGAACCATCCTGCGAATTTCCGCACCGCCGCAACCCTACACCACGTTGCGGCGCTGGGCCTACTGGATCCACCGCGGCGCGTTGGCGGAACCCTGGGAGCGCCTGGTGCTGACCTGGGGCGGGATAGGACTGACCATGACGGCGTTCACGGGGGTGTTCGCCTGGTGGCAAAGAAGAAGACGGCATGGGATACCTGCCGTTCAAAACCCTGTGTAACGCACGGATCATCCTCACCATCACCACCTGGGAAGTGATGGCGTGGTTACTTTCCTTGTGACAATGGAGGGCAACGAAATGAGCATCCATCCGATCGAAGTGGAAAAGGTCCGGGTGCGGGAATTCCCCCTGCGCTGGCTCGCCGCCGGGGCGCTTCTGTTCCTGACCGTCGGGGCGTGGCTGGTCCTCGGCGAAGGTGGAGCGGACTACGTCGTCGGCCAACAGGTGCTGGCCCACTGCCGGGACACCTACCTGCTGGGCAAGATAAAACGGGGCCGCAACTCGGGCTACGAAGTCAAGTTCGGTCCCGACACCCGACCGATCGCCTGCACTCCCTATCTGTGGAAAGCGGATTATCTGAGCGCCTACCAGCCAAGCGACGAGTATCCCTACAAGGACCTGCGTCTCCATCCCGGCGACCGGATCACCCTGGCGGTCAAAGTCGAAAAACGCCCCCTACCTCTGAAGGTGGAAATCCTCGATCTGACCGCCGACGGCTTCGTACGGCTGCGTCCGGTGGACGGCGATCCCCTGGCACGGGGATTCTTCGACAAGCACATCGGTTCCAACTTCATCCGAATCGACCGTTATCCCCTGTATCGACGAAGCTGATCGCTCCGACGCCAGGGAAGGCGTCGTT
>JALSGR010000087.1 GCA_026982635.1 Methylothermaceae bacterium
TGACATGGCGGCGCAAAAGCTGGGCTTCACCGCCCGCATCGTCCGGCTGTTCATCGAGTCGCGCCTGTCGCCGCTGATTCTGATCGCCTCCCTGCTGATGGGACTGGCGGCCCTGCTGCTGACCCCCCGAGAGGAGGAGCCCCAGATCGTGGTCCCGGTGATGGACGTGTTCGTGGAAGCGCCGGGCGCCTCCGTGGACGAGGTGGAGAAACTGGTGGCCACCCCCCTGGAGCAGAAACTGTGGGAAATCCCCGGGGTGGAGTACGTCTATTCCATGTCGATGCCCGGACGGGCCATCGCCACGGTGCGCTACTACGTCGGCGAGGACCGCGAGGACAGCCTGCTCAAGACCTGGAGCAAGCTGATGTCCAACCGGGACCTGATCCCGCCGTTCGTAACCTCGTGGACAGTCAAACCGGTGGAGATCGACGACGTTCCCATCGTCCTCCTCACCCTGTCCTCTCCGGACCCGGCTTACGGCAGTTACGAACTGCGCCGCATCGCCGAGGAACTGTTGGACAAGATCGGCCAGGTGAAGGACACCGGAAAACTGTGGATCACCGGGGGCGAACGCCGCACCCTGCGCATCCACCCCGACCCGGCCCGGCTGGCCGCCCACCATCTCAGCCTGCTGGAACTGATGGAAGCGCTGCAGCGGGCCGACTTCAACCTTCAGGCCGGCCAGTTCGATCACCGTAACCGCCGGGTACGCCTGGAAGCCGGCCCCTTCTGGCACACCCTGGAGGACGCGGCCGCCACCGTGGTCGGCCACGACCACGGACGCCCGGTCTACCTGCGCGAGGTGGCCGAACTGGAAGACGGTCCCGCCGAGGTGGAAACCCTGACCCGCATCGGCTTCGGGCCCCAGGCGGAACACAGCAAGCGCATCGCCGGCCCGCCGATGGCCACCGGCGACGGCCATCCGGCGGTCACCATCGCCGTTCCCAAACGACGCGGCGCCAACGCCGTCACCGTGGCCCGCGAGGTCATCGACCGGATCCGCCAGCTTCACGGCGACGTGATCCCAGACCAGGTCACCGTCACCGTCACCCGCGACTACGGCGAGACCGCCAACGACAAGGTCAACGAACTGGTGGAGCACCTGGCGCTGGCCATCGCCATCGTGGTGACCATACTCGCCATCGCCCTGGGGGTGCGCGAAGCCTTCATCGTCGCCATCGCCGTGCCCATGACTCTGGGGGTGACCCTGTTCTGCGACCTGGTGTTCGGCTACACCATCAACCGCGTCACCCTCTTCGCCCTCGTCCTGTCCCTGGGGCTGCTGGTGGACGATCCCATCGTCGACGTGGAGAACATCTACCGCCATTTCAAGCTGCGCAAACAGCCGCCCCTGCAGGCGGCCCTGACGGCGGTGGACGAGGTGCGGCCGCCCACCATCTACGCCACCTTCACCGTCATCGTCTCCTTCCTGCCGTTGTTCTTCATCACCGGCATGATGGGACCCTACATGGCGCCGATGGCCTTCAACGTGCCGGTGGCGATGCTGATGTCGCTGCTGGTGGCCTTCACCGTCACCCCGTGGGCCAGCTACCATCTCCTCAAGGCCGAATACGGCAAGCCCGGGGAAAAGCCGTACGACCTCCACCAAAGCCCCGTCTACCGCTGGTACCGGCGGGCGCTGGGACCGTTGATCGCCCATCCCCGGCGGGCGCGGGCGTTCCTTGGGGTGGTGGCGCTGCTATTTCTGCTCTCCTGCCTGCTGGTGGTGTTCGCCATTCCCCTCAAGCTGTTGCCCTTCGACAACAAGAACGAGCTGCAACTGGTCATCGACATGCCCCGCGGCGCCACCCTGGAGGAAACCGACGCCGTGGCCCGCGACCTGGAGGACTATCTGGCCACCGTCAACGAGGTCACCGACTTCGAGACCTACATCGGCCACGCCTCGCCGATGGATTTCAACGGGCTGGTGCGCCACTACTACCTGCGCCACGCCAGCCACCAGGGCGACATCCGCATCAATCTGATCCACAAGCACCGGCGCGAACACCAGTCCCACGAGATCGCCCTGCGGATCCGCCCCGACATCGAGGCCATCGCCGCCCGACACGGGGCCAACGTCAAGATCGTCGAAATCCCACCGGGCCCGCCGGTGCTGTCCACGGTGGTGGCGGAAGTCTACGGGCCTCCGGGGGTCGCTTACGACGATCTGGCGGCCGTCGCCCAGTCACGGATGCGTCCCGCCTTCGAACAGACCAGCATCCTGGTGGACGTGGACGACTTCATCGACGAGCCCCAGACCCGCTTCAATTTCGAGGTGGACCAGGCCAAGGCCGCCCTCCACGGCATCACCGTGGCCCAGATCGCCAAAACCCTGGCGGCCGCCCTCGGGGGAGCTCAGGTCGGCCTGCTCCACGCCGAACACGAACGCCAGCCGGCGCCGGCCGTCGTCCGCCTCACCCGGCCGCTGCGCTCCCATCCCGCCGAGCTGGCGAGCCTGCGGGTGCGCGGTGCCGACGGCAAACTGATCCCCCTCGGCGAACTGGGGCGGTTCACCGAGGAAGCGGTGCCGGTGACCCGTTACCACAAGAATCTCCGGCCCGTCGCCTACGTCATCGCCGAACTGGCCGGCCACGCCCCCGTGGAGGCGGTCGTCGCCCTCGGCCGCATCTTCGCCAAGGACCCGCTGCCGGAAGGCTACGACTACACCACCCGCGGCGAGGGCGAATGGAAGATCACCGTGGACGTGTTCCGCGACCTCGGCCTGGCCTTCGCCGCCGCCCTGGTGATGATCTACGTCCTGCTGGTGATGCAGACCGATTCCCTCGGTATGCCCCTGGTCATCATGATGGCGATTCCGCTGACGGTCATCGGCATCATGCCCGGCTTCTGGCTCCTGAACCTCTTCCCGGAACCGATCCGCGGCTACCCCAACCCGGTGTTCTTCACCGCCACCGCGATGATCGGCATGATCGCCCTGGCCGGGATCGTGGTGCGCAACGCCATCATCCTCATCGATTTCGTCCAGCGCCTGCTGGCCCAGGGAAAATCCTTGACCGACGCTCTGATCGAGGCCGGCGCGGTGCGGCTGCGCCCCATCGTGCTCACCGCAGCCACCGCCATGTTCGGGGCCGTAGTCATCACCCTCGATCCGATCTTTTCAGGCCTGGCCTGGAGCTTCATCTTCGGCATCTTCGCTTCCACCAGCTTCACTCTGCTGGTGGTGCCGGTGGTGTACTACCTGCTGAACCGCGAACGGGCCTGAAAAGCAGCGGGGCCTGTGGTCATCGGTCGTCGGCACGGATGATGGCTTCGACCTCCTCTCCGCTGAGGACTTCTTTCTCCTGCAGCACCTGGGCCAAGGCATCCAGGGCCTTGCGCCGCCGTTCCAGAATGGCGCGGGCCCGCTCGTGGGCCTCGTCGAGCAATTCCTTGACTTCGGCGTCGATGAGACGGGCGGTCTGCTCGCTGTAATTCTTCACTTCCTGGGCGGCGCCCTCCAAAAAGGCCAATTGCTGCCGCTGCCCCCAGGTGCCAGGCCCCAGCTTCCGGCTCATCCCCAGATAACAGACCATGTTGCGAGCGATCTCACTGGCTTTTTCCAGGTCGTTCTGGGCGCCGGTGGAAACGTCGCCGAACACGATTTCCTCGGCGCTCCGTCCTCCCAGCAGGATGGCCAGTTGGTCCTTGAGTTCCTGTTCGGTGGCGAGAAACTTCTCCTCCACCGGCAACTGCAGGGTGTAACCCAGGGCCCCCACCCCACGGGGGATGATGGAGACCTTGTGCACCGGCTCCCCGGTCGGCACGCTCTCGGCGACGATGGCGTGACCCGATTCGTGATAGGCGACCCGCTCCTTTTCCCGGGGACTGAGGGCCCGGGTCTTACGCT
>JALSGR010000088.1 GCA_026982635.1 Methylothermaceae bacterium
GTTGCGCCGATGGGGCGACACCCCGGGCGTCCTGCCCTACACCGTGGTGATCGACCGCGACGGTACCATCGTCTTCCGCCGTGCCGGACCCTTCGACGAGGAAGCCTTCGCGGCGGTCGTCCGGCCGCTTCTCCCCACCCATCCCTGAAGCGGCACCCGCTGATACCGCATCGCCGGGCGACGACGGGCCATCACGCCCGGTTTCACCATATCATGGTTCTGTAACATCGATCTGCTTTCATGGGAGGGTTTTCACTTGCCTTCCCGCCCGTGAACATGGACAGTAACGAATATCAGGCGATCCAGGAGATCGTCTCCACCCGCCGCCTCGATACCCTTTTCCAACCCATCATCGACGTGGAACGGGAATACTGGCTGGGCTACGAAGCCTTGACCCGGGGACCCGCCGATTCGGAATGGCATCGTCCGGACCGATTGTTCCAGGCCGCGACGCGGCACGGCTGCCTGGATCGATTGGAAAAAATCTGCATCACGCTGGCGCTGTCCGCCTTCAAGGCCCGCTCGTTCGAAGGACGACTCTTTCTGAATCTGTCCTGCGACACTTTGACCAACGGCGCCAGCGACGGGCTCCTGCAGGAGATCCTGGAACTGGCCCACAGCCAAGGGCTCCGTCCCGAGGACATCGTCATCGAGCTGACCGAACAACAGCCTTCTTCCAGCCTTTCCCGATTGGCGAAAAGCAGCCAGTGCTTCCGGGAGGCGGGTTTTTCCCTCGCCCTGGACGATCTCGGCGAGGGTTACGCCTCCCTGAAAATCTGGTCCAGTCTGAAACCCGACTTCATCAAGATCGACCGCCATTTCATCAACGGAATCGACCGGGATTCCGTCTTGCGCGACTTCGTTCAAGCCATGACCGACATCGCCAGGTCCATCGACTGCGAAGTCATCGCCGAAGGGGTGGAAACGGCCAGTGAAGCGAGAGTCGTGACCGCGATGGGCATCCGCTACCTGCAAGGGTGGTATTTCGCCCATCCGGAGAAACGACCGATCCCGGTCCCGGCACGGCTGGTTCAAAGCGCCCGCAAGAGCTACCACGAAAACGAACAGGTGCGCCACCTGGTCACTTATCAGACATGGACGACTCCGGACACCCTCGTCAAGGACGTGGTCCGACGATTCCACCACCAGGCGTCGCTCCCGGCGATCGCGGTCGTCGATGGTGACGAGAGGCCTGTCGGATTGATCAGCCGACACCTGCTACTGGAACAGCTCAGCCGTCCGTACTGGATAGATCTTTTCGCCCGCAAACCGATCGAGACGTTGTTGGAAACCCGCCCGCTCGTGGTCGAGGGCGCGGCCCGCCTGGAACAGGCCAGCCGGCTGGTGACCAATCAGGCGAAATTGCAGATCTACGATCATTTCATCGTCACCGAAAAAGGACGCTTCTACGGCATCGCCTCCGTCGTCGATCTGCTGAGGGCCATCACCGAGCTGCAAGTGAAAAGCGCGCGTCACGCCAACCCGTTGACCCTGCTTCCAGGCAACGCCCCCATCAACGACACCCTGAGAAACCTGCTGTCGGCCGGTCAGTCCTTCACCGTCGCCTACGTCGATCTGGATCACTTCAAACCTTACAACGACAGGTACGGCTATGCCGCCGGCGACCAGATGCTGCTCCTGCTCACCGAGATCTTCAAACAACACTGCCAGGACATGGGGGAATTCGTCGGTCACGTCGGCGGCGACGATTTCGTGTTGATCTTCCAGCACGACCGCTGGCTCGAAAAACTCGAGCGGATCGTCTCCGATTTCCATCGCCGGCGCACCCAGCTGTACGAAGCGAAGCACGTTCGTGCCGGCGGCTTCGAAGGCGTCGATCGTTTCGATCAGCCCCGCTTCTTCCCGTTGATCTCCCTGTCCATCGCGGCGATAACCGTGGCCGGCGGCTGTTTCGACAGCCCCCAGGCCGTCTCTGCCAGTCTATCGGCCATCAAGCAACGGGCGAAACAGGAAAACGGCAGCGTCGTCGTCTGGAAATCCTTCGACGACGACAAGGTCCACACCGTCCACCTGAGCGACGACGGCTAACCCCTACTCCTGCGACTGCGACCAGGCGATGCGGTGGCGCGCCATCAGGGTCTCCAAATAGGCCGGCAGCTTTTCCGCCAACAGCGCTCGGCGCACCCGGTCGTGGACGGCGGCGAAGGGCTTCTGCTCGGCCGGTTGGCGCTCGACGATGGTGACCAGATGGAAACCCTTCGGGGTTTCGATCACCGGGCTGACCTCGCCGTCCTTCAAGGTCGCCAAGACCTTCTCGATGGCGGGCATGGCGCTGCCCTCCGGCAGCCAGCCCAGGTCGCCGGCATGACGGCGGCCGTAAGGGTCGATGGTGTATTCCCGCGCCAGGCGGAACAGGCTTTCCCCGGCGAGGATGCGGCGGCGCAAGGACTCCGCCTGTCGCCGGTCGGCGACCACGATCTGGGCCACGTGGCGGCGATCGGGAATCCGGCCGATCTCGGGATGACGCTGGTAGTAATCGCGCAAGGTCGCCGCATCGGGAATCCATTCCTTTTCCTTCTTCTCCAGCAGATACTGGATGAGGCGCTCGCGGCGGAAACCGGTGACCTGCGGCGTCACGTCGATGCCGAACTCGCGGGCGCCGCGGGCGAGGAGATCGGTTTCGGGAAGATCGCCGAAACGGTCCCGCAAGCGCTGCAACGCCTCGGCCTTGGCGGCCCGGTAACTGCGGGCGACGTACACCGCCCGGGCCGCTGCCAGGGCGTCTAGATCGACGCCCAGTTTGCGGCGCCATTCCGCCTCGAGAGCCGCCGGCACCTGGATGCGGTCGCGCAGGGTTTGCAGGTAGCGCTGGGCCAACAGGCCGCGCTCGAAGCGGGCCACCGCCCGGCGGAAGGGCTCTTCCCGATCGAGGCCGAGGCGGCGGGCTTCCTGGTGGAGCACCTCCGCCTGCACCAGCCGCTGCAGCAGATCTTGGCGCAGAGCCGCCTGCTCGTCGGCGTCGAGACCGGGATACTGGGTGGCGAAGGGGGAGGACTGCAGGGTCTGGCGTAGCTGAGCCTCGGTGATCGGAGTGCCGTCCACGGTGGCCAGCACCTGCGCCTGCAACGGCAGGGCCAATCCCAGTAGCATGGCGACGAGACGGATTCGCATGGTTTCCCTCCGGAAGACGGGGGGCGCCGGCGGGCCGGCGCCCGAAAGGTCAGCGGGGATTGCGCCCGCCCAGGTCCGGGGCGCTGGCGTGCATCCAGGTCACCGCGGCGTCGAAGTCGTGGTCGATCTTCTTGCCGTTCCAGGTCTTGCCCTCGGCGATCAGGGGCACGCCGTCACGGTTGGTCTCATGGCAGGCGGCGCACTTGAGGGGGCCGTGACTGCCGTCGGGATTGTACTGGGGCGCCTGTTTGTAGGTGGTGGTGTCCACCCGCGGCGTCACCGGATATAACCCGTGGATCGACTGGTGACACGCCTGGCAGGCCAGACCGGCATGCCCCTTGGAGTAGCGCATCAGGCTGTACTTGCCCGGCTGGTTGATGGGAAAGGCGATTCCCCCCTGCCCTTCCACGTAGGGCGGAGCATGACAGTCGGCGCAATGGGGTTCGCCCGGCGCGAGCCAGTAGTCGCGGCCGTGGTCGGCGGCCCGGTAGGGCACGGCGACGGCGTCGTCGGCCCCGGCCGGCAGGGTCAGGCTCGCCGGATCGACCATCGGGTCGGCGGACAGGATGGTGACGCTGGGATCGCCGTCCTCGTCCTCGTGGATCAGCGGCTGGCCGCCCTTCATGGCGATCACGGCGATGTCGGCCTCGGTACGATCCT
>JALSGR010000089.1 GCA_026982635.1 Methylothermaceae bacterium
GCCACGATGAGCTTGTCCGCCACCGGATCGAGAAAAGCGCCGAAGCGAGTCGTCTGGCGGAGCCGGCGCGCCAGATAACCGTCGAGCCAGTCGGTCAGCGAAGCCAGCACGAACACCAGGGCGCAAAGGAAGCGGGCGCCGGGCCAGGGAAGATAAAACAGGACGACCAGCACCGGTATCAGGACGATGCGCAGCAGGGTCAGCCAGGTGGCGAGATTGATCCGGCCCATGTCACCGATCCGACTCATGGAGGGAATCGTAGATCCGGCGTGCCAACCGGGAGCTGATTCCCGCCACCGAACTGAGGGATTCGACGCTGGCCTTCCGGATGGCCTGCAGCCCGCCGAACTGCTGCAGAAGGCGCTGCCGCCGTTTCGGACCCAGCCCCTCGATGGCTTCCAACGGAGAGCGCGTCTTCTCCCGACTGCGGCGCTGGCGGTGGGCGCCGATGGCGAAACGATGAGCTTCGTCACGAATCCGGCGGATCAGCAGCAGACCGGGATGATCCTTCGGCCGCAACCAGGTGTCGTTCCAGCCCAGGTACAACGACTCCTCGCCGCCGCGGCGTTCCGGCCCCTTGGCGACCCCGACCACGGGAAGCGCCGCCAGCCCCAGATCCGTCAACACCCTAGTGACCGCGGCCACCTGACCCTTGCCCCCGTCGATCAGAAGGAGATCGGGCAGCGCACCGCCCTCCCGGCGCAGGCGCCGGAAACGCCGCTGCACCGCCTGGGCCAGGGCGGCGTAATCGTCCCCAGGCTCGATCCCTTCGATGTTGAAACGGCGGTAGGCCGAGCGGACCGGGCCTTCGCCGTCGAAGACCACACAGGACGCCACGGTCTGGTCCCCCCGGATGTGGCTGATGTCGAAGCACTCGATCCGCCGGGGCGGCTCGGGCAACGCCAGCAGCGACCGCAGGGCCGCCAGCCGGAGACGGGTGTCGCGGCGCTGGGCCAGATGCTGGCGCAACGCGGCTTTCGCATTGGCGTCCGCCATCGCCAGCCATTCGCGCCGATGACCCCGCGGCGACGTGATCCAGCGCACCCGGCGCCCGGCCTGGTGGCTCAGCATCTCCCGGAGCAGCGCATGGCCCTCGGGCAACTCGCTCACCAGAATCTGCGCCGGAATCGGTTTGTCCAGATAGTACTGACCGAGGAACGCCGCCAGTACCTGGGCCGGAGAATCGTCGCCGCTACAGCGGGGAAAGTGGCTCTTGTCCCCCAGATAACGCCCTCCCCGGATCCAGGCCACCTGTACACAAGCGACGCCCGCCTCGATACGGCAGGCGACCACGTCCACATCGCCGCTGGCGTCCATCACACATTGTTTTTCCAAAACTTCCCGCAGGGCGGCGATCTGATCCCGGTAGCGAGCCGCCGCCTCGAAATCCAGCGCCGCCGCAGCCGCCTCCATCCGCCGGACCAGATCGTTCACCAGCGATTCCCCGTCGCCCTGGAGAAAGCGCAGGGTGTGCTCCACATCCTGGCGATAGCGTTCCTCGGTCACATATCCGACGCAGGGGGCGGTGCAGCGTTTGATCTGATACTGCAGGCAGGGACGACTACGGTGGTTGTAGTAACTGTCCTCGCACTGACGGACGGGAAACACCTTCTGCAGCAGCTTCAGAGTCTGACGCACCGCCGCAGCGCTGGGATAGGGACCGAAATAACGTCCGGGACGTTTCCGGCTCCCCCTATGAAAGCTCACCCGGGGAAACGGGTGTTCGGTGGAGACGTAGATGTAGGGATAGCTCTTGTCGTCCTTGAGGCAAATGTTGTAACGGGGCTGATGACGCTTGACCAGTTGGTTTTCCAGCAGCAGCGCCTCCCCTTCGGTCCGGGTGACCGTCACCTCGATGCGCGCCAGCCGGGCCAGCATGGCCTGCTGCCGGGGCGTCGCCTGGCCGCGGAAGTAGCTGGTGACGCGCTTGCGCAAATTGGCCGCCTTGCCGATGTACAGAGGGCGCCCCCCGGCGTCCAGCATCTGATAGACGCCGGGGCAGGTGGTCAGATTCGCCAGAAACGCCTCAAGGTCGAAGGCCGCCGTCTCGCTCATGGATTCAGGCGCTTTTCATCATGCTCCGCAGCACGGTGTGGAGAATGCCGCCGTTGCGGTAATATTCCAGCTCCGCCGCGCTGTGCAGCCGCACGACGACCGGAAAGACGATCTTGCCGCCGTCGTCCCTTTCCGCGGTCACCTCCAGTTCCATGCCGACACCGAGGTCGTCGCCCACCGGTATCGTGTAACGCTCCCGCCCGGTCAGCCCCAGAGAGGCGGCGTTCTGCCCCGCCTTGAACGTCAGGGGAAGAATGCCCATGCCCACCAGATTGCTGCGGTGGATCCGCTCGAAGCTTTCGGCGATGACCGCCCGCACGCCCAACAATTTAGGCCCCTTGGCGGCCCAGTCCCGCGAACTGCCCATGCCGTAGTCCTTGCCGGCGATGACGATCAGGGGCACCCCCTCGTCCCGATAACGCATGGCGGCATCGTAGATCCACATTTCCTCGCCGTCGGGGAGGTGGATCGTCACCCCCCCTTCCCTGCCGGGTACCAACAGGTTACGCAGGCGCACGTTGGCGAAGGTGCCGCGCATCATGACCTCGTGATTGCCGCGACGGGCGCCGAAGGTGTTGAAATCCCGGGGATCGACGCCCTTGGCGCGAAGATAGTCCGCCGCCGGGCCTTCCGGGATCACCCCGGCCGGGGAAATGTGATCGGTGGTGACCGAATCGCCCAGCAACACCAGCACCCGCGCCCCCTCGATGGGACGGATCGGCTCCGGATCCGGTGTCATCTCCTTGAAGAACGGCGGCTCCTGAATGTAGGTGGACTCGGGCGGCCAATCGTACAGAACGCCGGCGGGAACCTGGATGGCGTTCCACTCGGGGCTGAACTCGTCGAGATGCTGATAAACCCGGCGGAACTTGTCCGGATCGAGGGCGCTGAGGAGCACCTGGCGCAGCTCCTCCCGGGTGGGCCAGATATCGCGCAGAAAGACCGGCTTGCCCTCCCGGTCCCGTCCCAGGGGCTCTCGGGTCAGATCGATGTCGACGGTACCGGCCAGGGCATAGGCCACGACCAACGGCGGAGAAGCCAGATAGTTGGCCCGGACCAACGGATGGACCCGGCCTTCGAAATTGCGGTTGCCGGACAGGACGGCTGCCGCCACCAGCTTCCCCGCCTGGATCGCCCGGGAAACCGGCTCCGGCAGCGGCCCGCTGTTGCCGATGCAAGTGGTGCAACCGTAACCGACGGTGTAGAAGCCCAGACGGTCCAGATAAGTCTGCAACCCGGTTTCTTCCAGATACTCGCTGACCACACGCGAGCCGGGCGCCAGGCTGGTCTTGACGCTCGGCGGCGGCGCCAATCCCCGCTCGGCCGCTTTCTTCGCCAGCAGCCCCGCTCCCAGCATGACCGAGGGGTTGCTGGTATTGGTGCAACTGGTGATGGCGGCGATCACCACGGCGCCGTGGGCCAGTTCCGTCGTCCGGCCGTCCAGCGCCACCGGTACCCGCGTCCGGCGCGCTTCCTCGGCGACGCCGAAACCACCCTCGGCCACCGGGCGGCTCAGGGCGGTTTCGAAAGCGTCCTTCAGCCCAGCCACCGTCACCCGGTCCTGGGGACGGCGGGGTCCGGCCAGACTCGGCTCGACGGTGCTCAGATCGAGGCGGAGAGTCTCGGTGAAACGGGGGGCAGGCGTGGCATCGGTGCGGAACAACCCCTGCGCCTTGCAATAACGTTCGACCAGGGCGACCTGCCGGGGATCGCGGC
>JALSGR010000090.1 GCA_026982635.1 Methylothermaceae bacterium
GGCGACCGGGCGGATCCACGGTCCGGCATGGCCGCCGTCCCAGCGTTTGCCGGCGACGCAGGCACCGCCGTGTTTGTAGGATTTGGCCAGGCAGACCATCGGGGTGAATTGGGACATGCGCGTACCTCGTGAGATCGACACGGGTACGCATCTTAGGGGCGTTGGATGAGGCCGTCCGGAACGGCAGGCTTGCCGTCGGCGGAAGTGGGGGATGAGCGAAAAAAACCGGCATCGTGAGATGCCGGTTTTCGGGGGGGTGAATCGGGTCAGGCCGCGGTCTTGACCGGGATTTTCTTCGGCTGCACTTCCGCCTTCTTGGGAATGACCACGGTCAAGACGCCGTTTTCGTACTTGGCCTCGATCTTTTCCTCGTCCACCGTTTCCGGCAGGGTGAAGCGGCGGAAGAAGCTGCCGTAGAAGCGCTCGACGCGCTTGTAGTTGTCCTTTTCCTCCTTGGCTTCGGTTTCCCGCTGCCCCTTGATGGTGAGCACGCCCTTTTCCAGGGTGACTTCGATGTCCTCCGGCTTGACACCGGGCAGGTCGGCCTGCACCACGTAACGGTCGGCCTCTTCCTTGATGTCCACCGCCGGGGCCCATTCCACCGTGGCCGGCGCTTCACCCTCACCGCGGAACAGTTCGGAACGCAGGGATTCGAAGGAACGCTCCAGCTCCCGTTGCAACTGGTTCAAAAGGGAAAACGGTTCGTAACGTACCAGATCTGCCATGTCGTCCGCCTCCTGAATGCTTGGTTTTTCGAACTCGCCCTTCTATATGGAGGCGGTGGTGTTTTTTTCAAGGGCGCTGCGCGTCAATCCTGACGCTGGGGGCTGAGCAGTTCGATCTTGTAGCCGTCGGGATCTTCCACGAAGGCCAGGACGGTGCTGCCGTGTTTCATGGGGCCGGGTTCGCGGACGACCTTGCCCCCCTTGGCACGGATCCGTTCCACCGCTTCGTAGACGTCGTCGACCTCGATGGCGATGTGGCCGAAGCCGTCGCCCAGATCGTAGTGGTTGGTGTCCCAGTTGTAGGTCAGTTCCAGCACCGTGTCGTGGGCCTCGTCACCGTAGCCGACGAAGGCGAGGGTGAAACGCCCTTCGGGATAATCCCGCCGGCGCAACAGCTTCATGCCCAGCACTTCGGTGTAGAAATGGAGGGATTTTTCCAGGTCACCGACCCGAAGCATGGTGTGGAGAATACGCATGACGACCTCCTCAGCTTTCCGGTTTGGTGATCGGGTGGGCGCTTTCGATCAGTTTCCCCATGCAGGCCATGATGTACTGGGTGATGTTCATCGCCGCCGCGCTGGCCTTCTGTTCGGAGCCGAAGACGTCCTTGTACTGGCGAACGGCCGTCAGCGCCTCGTCGGTGTTGCGGGCGCTCTCGAAGGCCAGGTAGGCCTCCCAGTAGGGTTTGCGCGCCGGGGTGCCGCGAAAGCCGGGCAGCGTCTTGGCGATCTGGCTGGTGACGCATTCGGCCACCTCCTCGGGATCCAGGTTGTAGTCCTTGAGATCGGGGTCCGTGGCCAGGCGCGCCGCCAGCTTCTCCTGGAATTGATCGCGCTCCTTGCTGGCGCAGGCGGACAGCAGCAATGCCGAGAGGATGAGAATCGTGATTTTCTTCATGGAACCGTGCCTGGATGATTGGAGAACGCCATTATCCCTCAAGCCGTGGCCGGCTGTACAGAGTCGCACAGGGTGCGGCTCAGGCGGGCGAAGGCGTCCAGGGGCAGGGTTTCGGCTCGGGCGGCCGGGTCGATGGCGCAGGCGCGGATGGTTTCTTCGTCCACCATGCCCCGCAAGGAGTTGCGCAGCGTCTTGCGTCGCCGGCCGAAGGCCCGGGCGACCAGGGTTTCGAACGTCCGGTAATCCCCCACGTCCACCGGCGGCGTGCGGTGCGGATGCAGCCGGACCACGGCCGACATCACCTTCGGGCGGGGACGGAAGGCCTCGGGCTTGACCGTGAACAATTTTTCCACCTGACAATGGTACTGGGTCATGACGCTGAGGCGGCCGTAGCGTTTGTCGCCGGGCGCCGCCGCCATGCGCTCCACCACCTCCTTTTGCAGCATGAACACCATGACGTCGGTGACGTCCTTGAAGCCGAACAGATGGAACAGCAGGGGGGTGGAGATGTTGTAGGGTAGGTTGCCCACGATCTTCAGCCCGCAGCCCAGGGCGGCGAAGTCGAATCGCAGCGCGTCTTGCGAGTGGATGTGAAGACGATCGTGGCCGGCGAAGCGGTCTTCCAGGCGGGCCACTAGATCGCGGTCGATCTCGACGACGTCGAGACGGCGACACGCCGGCAGCAGGAATCGGGTCAGGGCGCCTTTGCCGGGGCCGATCTCCACCACGTGGTCCTGGGGTGACAGGTCCAAGGCGGCGGCGATGCGGTGGAGCACCCGGGCGTCGTGGAGAAAGTTCTGACCGAACCGTTTACGGGCTTTGTGGGGGGTGGGCATGGCGGGTCAATCGGATGGCGGTGGTGATCGCCTCGATCAGGCTTCCGGTATCGACGGCGCCGCCGCCGGCCAGTTCCAGGGCGGTTCCGTGATCCACCGAGGTGCGGACGATGGGAAGCCCCAGGGTGACGTTGACGGCCCGGCCGAAGCCGGCGAATTTGAGCACCGGCAGGCCCTGGTCGTGGTACATGGCCAGGAAGGCGTCGCTACGCGCCAGGTAGCGGGGCAGAAAGGCGGTGTCGGCGGGGAGCGGGCCGGTCAGGTTCAGACCCTGCTTCCGCAGCCGCTGCAGTAGCGGCGTGATGACCTCGATTTCCTCGCGGCCCAGGTGACCGCTTTCACCGGCGTGGGGGTTGAGGCCGAGGACGGTGATCGCCGGTGCGGGAATGGCGAAACGCCGGCGCAGGTCCCGATCTAGGATGCGGATCGTTTCCTCGATGCGTTCTGTGGTGATCGCTTCCGGCACTCGATGCAGCGGCAGGTGGGTGGTGACCAGGGCCACCCGGAGGGGAAGGGCGGGCTCGCGCATCCGGGTGGCGAGCATCATCACCGGCCGTCCCCCGGTCAGCCGGGCGATGAATTCGGTATGGCCGCTGAAGGGGATGCCGGCGTCGTTGATCACCCCCTTGTGGACGGGGGCCGTGACCACGGCGTCGAATTCCCCCCGCAGGCAGCCGCCGACCGCGGTTTCGATCAGTTCGAGGACGTAACCGGCGTTGGCCGGATCCAGGCGGCCGGGAACCACGGGGGCCGCGACCGGATGCGGTTGGACCCACAGGTGACCGGCGCGCTGGGGCTCCCGGGCCTTTCCCGGATGCAGGGTCAGACTCACCCCGAGCCGGGCGGCCCGCTGCCGCAGCAGGTCGGGATCGGCCAGCACGGTCAGGTGGGCGGGCAGATCCAGGCGGCTCAGCAGAACGCACAGGTCCGGGCCGATGCCGGCCGGTTCCCCGGAGGTCAGGGCGATGCGGGGCGCGTCAGTCGAGGAGGATTTCCACATAGGCTTCGTTGCGGAGGCGGCGCAGCCACAGCTCGGTCTCCTCCTCGATCTTGCGGCGGGTCAGGATTTCCCGGGCCCGTTTCCGCCGGTATTCCGGGGTGTCGTCCCGGCTTTTGCGCTCCAGCACCTGGATGATGTGCCAGCCGAAGGGGGTCTGGACCGGATCGGAGATCTCCCCCGGCTCGAGCCGGTTCATCGCCTGGGCGAAGGCCGGCACCACCGCGTCGGCGGTGATCCAGCCCAGGTCGCCGCCTTTCACCGCCGAAGCGGGA
>JALSGR010000091.1 GCA_026982635.1 Methylothermaceae bacterium
GATCACCCGATGGCATTCTTCCACCGTCTCCGGCAAGGGCGGGGGACCGTTCAGGTCCAACTTGAAATCCGTCATACCGCCATTGTCATGCCTCTTCAATCACTTGGCAAGACCGTGAACGGTAACCGCACTTGGTGCAGGCACGGCGTGAGGCGTTGGAGCCGGGAGGCAAGGGACTTCGTCGGGTCGAAGCGATGGCTCAGGGTGCACCAAAAGCGGGCATGGTGTTTCTCGGATGCCGGAAGGGTTCGTCGTTTCGTGGCTCATCAAAGTTGGCATCGATATTGCTTGAGATCTGGGTGTCGGTATTCATCTCAAAGGTCTACGTCATGAACGAACGTTTCCGCTTTTTCTCCTTTCAGGGCCGGATGCGAATCTTGCATTTGACTTGGTTCGCTTTCTTTCTCACCTTCTTCGTATGGTTCAACCATGCCCCGCTGATGGCCTCGATCCGTGAGGTTTTCGGCCTGACCCCGCAGCAGGTCAAGACCCTCCTGATCCTCAACATCGCCCTCACCATCCCCGCCCGGGTGGTGGTCGGCATGCTGGTGGACCACTTCGGGCCCAAGCGGGTGTTTTCCGGGCTGCTGTTCCTGGCGAGCTGGGTGTGTTTTGCTTTCGCCTTCGCCCAGAGCTACGAGCAACTGGCTCTGAGCCGTTTCCTGCTCGGTTTCGTGGGTGCCGGTTTCGTCATCGGCATCCGTATGATCAGCGAATGGTTTCCCGCCCGCGAGGTCGGACTGGCGGAAGGGATCTACGGTGGTTGGGGTAACTTCGGCTCGGCGGCGGCGGCCCTCACCCTGCCCACCCTGGCGCTGCTCTACGGCGGTGCGGACGGTTGGCGCTACGCCATCGCCACCACCGGCGCCATCGCTCTGGTCTATTCCTTCATCTATTTCTTCTCGGTCTCCGACACCCCCAAAGGTTCGACTTACTTCAAGCCCAAGAAGACCGGGGCGATGGAAGTCAGTTCGGTGGGCGACTTCTTCTTCTATCTGTTCATGAATCTGCCGCTGTACCTGGCTCTGGCGCTGCTGACCTGGAAGCTCACCAATCTGGGGCTGTTCACCGCGGCGGTGGCCAACGTGCTCTACGTCGGCCTCAGTCTGCTGTACGCCTATCAAATCTACCATGCCGTCAAGGTCAACCACCGGGTGTTCAAGGAGCCGGTGCCGGAGTTCGATCGCTACAAGTTCAAGCAGGTGGCGATCCTGAACCTGGCCTATTTCATCACCTTCGGTTCGGAGCTGGCGGTGGTGTCCATGTTGCCCCTGTTCTTCAAGGACACCTTCGGCGTCAGCGAGGTGCTGGCCGGCGCCCTGGCTTCCGGGTTCGCCTTTATGAACTTGGTGGCCCGTCCCAGCGGCGGTCTGTTCAGCGACAAGTTCAGCCGGAAAGCGACGCTGATGATTCTGATGGCCGGGCTCGGCGTCGGCTATCTGGTCCTCAGCCGTATCGACGGCACCTGGCCCCTGGCTTTGGCGGTGGCCGCCACCATGATGTGTTCTTTCTTCGTCCAGGCCGGCGAGGGAGCGGTGTTCGCCATGGTGCCCTTGATCAAACGGCGTCTCACCGGTCAGATCGCTGGTCTCACCGGTGCCTACGGCAACGTCGGCGGGGTGGTGTTTCTGACCGTGTATTCCTTCGTCGATGCTTCCACTTTCTTCCTGGTCATCGCCGGCGCCTCGTTGGCGGGCATGGTCGCTGCGCTGTTCCTCGACGAACCCAAGGGCCACATGGCCGAGGTCCTGCCCGACGGCACCGTCCAGATGATCGAGGTCGAATAGCTCCACTCCTCCCTTCAGGCGCAGGCATCGTGCCTGCGCCGTTTTTTCTTCGGGCACTCATGAGCGATTTCGAATTGAACATCGGCCAGCATTCGGAAGCCGGCCGCAAACGGGAGAACCAGGATTCCTTCGGCATCGTCATCCCGGAGGAGCCGGAAATCACCTACAAAGGCATCGCCGCGGTGGTCGCCGATGGCGTCAGCGGTTGCGAAGACGGCAAGGTCGCCAGCGAAAGCTGCGTCAAGAGCTTGCTGATGGATTATTACGCCACCCCCGATTCCTGGAGCGTCAAGCGCTCGGTGGAGAAAGTGTTGCTGGCCACCAACCGCTGGCTCTACGGGCAGGGCAGTCAGCCGGGCACGCTGGCCAGCACCCTGAGCGCCCTGGTGGCCAAGTCCAACACCGCCCATCTGTTCCACGTCGGCGACAGCCGTATCTATCGCCTGCGGGGCGGTCGTCTGGAGCAGCTCACCCAGGACCACAGTTGGGGCGGTGGTGAAAGTCAATACCTGTCCCGGGCCATGGGCATCGATCTGCGCCTGGACATCGATTACCGCGCCGTGCCGCTGGAAGCCGGCGACCTCTTCGTCTTCACGACCGACGGGGTGCACGAGTACGTCTCCGCCGAGGCCATCGTCGAAACCCTCGAGCGCCACGATGATCTGAGCCGGGCCGCCTACGAGCTGGTCCGTCAGGCCTACGACGCCGGCAGCCCCGACAATCTCACCTGCCAGATCGTCCACTTCGCCCGTCTGCCGACCCCGAGCGAGCAGGAAGTGCTGCTGAAACTGGCCGAGCTGCCTTTCCCCCCGCTGCTGGAGGCGGGCATGAAGGTGGACGGCTACCGCATCGTTCGCGAGATCAGCGCCAGCAAGCGGGTGCAGATCTATCTGGCCGTGGACGAGGAGAGCGGCGAGAAGGTCGTCCTCAAGACACCTTCGCCCAATTTCGAGGACGATCCCATCTACATCGATCTGTTCAGCCATGAGGAATGGGTCGGCAGCCGCATCCAGAGCCCTCACGTGATGAAGGTGTTCAAGCCCAGGCGCAAGCGCTCGTTCTTGTATCTGGTCAGCGAGTACATCGAGGGGGAGACCCTGCGTCAGTGGATGGACGAGCATCCCCAGCGCGACTTCCAGCAGGTCCGCGGCCTGGTGGATCAGATGGCCAAAGGGTTGACCGCCTTCCACCGCCTGGAGATGCTGCACCAGGATCTCAAGCCCGACAACGTCATGATCGATCCCGACGGCATCGTCAAGCTGATCGACTTCGGTTCGGTCAAGATCGCCGGCCTGGAAGAGATCAGCAGTCCCCTGGAGCGGATCCAGTTGCTGGGAACCAAGCATTACGCCGCTCCCGAGTACTTCCTCGGCTATGCCGGCACCCACCGTTCCGATCAATTCTCCCTGGCGGTGATCGCTTACGAGCTGCTCACCGGCCGTCTCCCTTACGGGGAGAAATACGGCGAGGGCAACGTCACCAAGGTCAAATACACCTCGGCGCGGCGCTGGAACCCGGACATCCCGGTGTGGATGGACCGGGCGCTGGAGAAGGCGTTGAGCATCGACCCGGAAAAGCGCTACGACACCTTGAGCGAATTCGTTCACGACCTGGAAAAACCCAATCCCAACTTCCTCCAGAAGGACCGCCAGCCGCTCATCGAGCGTGACCCGGTGGCCTTCTGGCGCGCGGTGGCGCTGGTTTCCCTGGCGGCCAACGCCTTGCTGTTGTTGCGCTGGTTATTGTGACGGAGTGGTGTAGAATCCCTCATATCGTCCATCCGATACGGGCGGTGGCACCAAATCGGTGCAGGTGATCGCCGCTGCCGTGGCACCGTCGGCCTTC
>JALSGR010000092.1 GCA_026982635.1 Methylothermaceae bacterium
CTGAGGCCGGGATTGAAGCGCAGCAGGGATTCGAACAGGGTGTAACGCTGGAAGGGCCGGCCGAAATCGTATTCCCTTCCCTGGTAGGGGACCACCGTGTCGCCGAGGGCGATCTGGGCCAATTCCCCCAGCAAGGTTTCGGTCAGATCCATCAGTTCGTGGTATTCGGCATAGGCCTGATAGAACTCGAGCATGGTGAATTCCGGGTTGTGCTGGGTGGACAGCCCTTCGTTGCGGAAGTTTCGGTTGATCTCGAACACCCGCTCGAAGCCGCCCACCACCAGCCGCTTCAGATAGAGTTCCGGAGCGATGCGCAGGTACAGCTGCATGTCGAGGGCGTGATGGTAGGTGACGAAGGGCCTGGCCGCAGCCCCGCCGGGAAGCACCTGCATCATGGGGGTTTCCACCTCGAGGAAATCGCGCTCGATGAGGAACTGGCGGATGTGCTGGACCACCTGGGAGCGGATGCGGAAGGTGCGTCGGCTGACCTCGTTCATGATCAGGTCGAGGTAGCGTTGGCGGTAGCGGGCCTCGCGGTCGGTCAGGCCGTGGTATTTCTCCGGCAGGGGGCGCAGGCATTTCGCCAACAGGCGGACGGCGTCGACCCGCACGCTCAGTTCCCCCGTCTTGGTCTTGAACAGAACCCCCTCGGCACCGAGGATGTCGCCGATGTCCCATTTCTTGAATTCCTGGTACAACCCGGACGGTAGGCCGTCGCGGGTGACGAACAGCTGAATGCGGCCGGAATAATCCTGCAGATGGCAGAAGCTGGCCTTGCCCATGATGCGGCGGCTCATCATCCGGCCGGCCACCCGTACCCGCAGCGGGGGTTGCTCGAAGTATTCGGCCGGCTTGTCGCCGTAGCGGGCGTGGAGTTCGGCAGCGACGGCGTCGCGGCGGAAGTCGGTGGGATAGGCGAAGCCGGCTTCCCGAAGTGCCGCCAATTTCGCCTTGCGTTGCGCGATGAGATCCTGGGTGACTGTCTGTTCGTTCATGTCGTTGAGGGAAGTGATTTTTACAAACCGCTTTTGAGGCTGGCCTCGATGAAGGGATCGAGGTCGCCGTCGAGGACCGCCTGGGTGTTTCCCACTTCGACCCCGGTCCTCAGATCCTTGATCCGGGACTGGTCCAGGACGTAGGAACGGATCTGGCTGCCCCAGCCGATGTCGGCCTTGGATTCCTCCAATTTTTCCTGTTCGGCGCGACGCTTCTGCAGCTCCAGTTCGTACAGTTTGGCCTTGAGCTGCTTCATCGCCGTGGCCTTGTTCTTGTGCTGGGAGCGGTCGTTCTGGCACTGGACCACGATGCCGGTGGGCAGGTGGGTGATGCGCACCGCCGATTCGGTCCGGTTGACGTGCTGGCCGCCGGCGCCGGAAGCTCGGTAGACGTCGATGCGCAGGTCCGCCGGGTTGATCTCGATGTCGATGTCGTCTTCTACCTCGGGGGAGACGAACACCGCAGCGAAAGAGGTGTGGCGCCGGTTGCCGGAGTCGAAGGGGGATTTCCGCACCAGGCGGTGGACGCCGGTCTCGGTGCGCAGCCAGCCGTAGGCATAGGGGCCCTCCACCTTGATGGTGGCGCTTTTGATGCCGGCCACCTCGCCGGGGGACAGCTCGATGATTTCGGTCTTGAAGCCCTTGCGTTCGGCCCAGCGCAGGTACATGCGCAGCAGCATCTCCGCCCAGTCCTGGGCTTCGGTGCCGCCGGAGCCGGCCTGGATGTCGAGGAAAGCGTTGTTGGCGTCCATCTCCCCGGAGAACATGCGGCGGAACTCCAGGTCGGCGACAGTCTTGTCGAAGTTGGCGAGATCCTCGGCGATGGCCGCCAGTGTGTCCTCGTCACCTTCCTCCGCGGCCAGTTCCAGCAGTTCTCGGGCGTCGCCGAGTCCCTGGATTAGGTTGTCGATGGTCCGGACCGTCTCCTCCAGCTGGGCGCGCTCCTTGCCCAGGGCCTGGGCCCGATCGGGATCGTTCCAGATTGCCGGGTCTTCCAGCTCGCGCAGGATTTCCTCTAGGCGTTCTTTCCTGCGATCGTAGTCAAAGATACCCCCTCAGAGCCTCGGTGCGGCTCTGCAGGTCGTCGATCTTGCGGATCAGGTTGTTGAGTTCCAGGGTTTCCATCGTCGTAAATCCAATTTTCCAAACCGAACAATTCTATCTTAACATTGACGAAAAATCCGCCGGCAAGTTGCGGAAAGGCGTCCGGCGGGCAAAATGTGGTCATTGCCTTGCGATTGAGTTTTCGGCTCTCCGACGGAAGTGATCGGTGATAAGCGTGAAGGAAAAGCCACTGGCCCAGGCGGCACACCATTATCTCGCCTCCCAATTGGCGGTGGTGGAAGCCGAGGAAGCGGGCATCCGTGACGACGAGGATCCCGAGTGCCTTCACCGCTTCCGGGTGGCCCTGCGCCGCAGCAGGGCCCTGCTGGGGGAACTGAAGGATTGTCTCGTTCCCGAACTGGCGGAGTTCCGTCATCGACTGGCGGCGATCGCTAGGGGAACCAACGCCTGCCGCGACGCCGACGTGTTTCTGGCGCTGCTGCCGGAGTGGAGCGGTGTTCTGCCGGATTTCCTCCAGCCCGGTCTGGGCCGGCTGGAAGCGATATTGCGACAACGACGCCAAAGCGCCCATGCCGAGGTGATGGATTTGCTGCAGAGTGCGGAATATCGCTCCGTGAAACAGGCTTGGCACCACTGGTTGGCTCAGCCTGCGGAGGCGTGGTTCGTCACCGATGGCCGGCTGCCGCTGTCCAAGGCGCTCGAGCCGCGAATCCGGCGCCGCCTGCGTAAATTGCGCCGTCGCCTCGCCGCCGTGACGGACGAGACGCCGGCCCAGGATCTCCACCGGTTGCGGATTCAGGTGAAGAAACTGCGTTATCTGCTCGAATTCCAAGCGGCCGAGTCGGATGACGGCCGGCGCGGTGATGCCATCGCCGGCCTCAAGCGCTTGCAGAACGTTCTGGGAAGACATCACGATGCGGCCGAGCAATTTTCCTGGTTGCGGGCTGTACTGGGGGAGGGCGAAGTGGATCCGGAGACGGCCGCGGCCGTCGGCTGGCTGCTGGCCGATCGGCATCGAGCCCAACGACGTTCGGCCGCCCGGTTGGTGAAGAAACGGAAGAAACTGCTGCGCCGGTGGGCGTGAACCGGTCCGATTCAGATTGGGTTCAGCCGGCCCGAGAATAATGCCATTGCCTGGTTTCGGATGCATTGCCTGGTTTCGGATGCGAAGCGATGAAGCGGTTTTTCTTCGGAATGTCGTTCGCCTTGTGGGTGTTGCTGGCCGGTTGCGCCAGCGACCCCAAGACCGACTTTTCCCGTGGCGGGGCGGCGGTATGCCGGGCTTTCGATCCCGAGATCGCTTTTCGGCTGGCCCGGCTCAGCGCCGTCGCCTATCAGTCCAAGCGTCGGCGCAAGCGGAGTTTGGCGACGCTCGGTTTTCGGCTGGACCGGGAAATCCAGGATTCGGCGCAGGGAACCCAGGGGTTTCTCGCCTTCGACGATCGTCTCGCCGTCGTCGCCCTGGCCGGAACCGAGGATGTGAAGGACATCCTCAAGGACGCTCAGATC
>JALSGR010000093.1 GCA_026982635.1 Methylothermaceae bacterium
AGTTGGCGGCCCACTTGCAGCGCTGGAAAAACAGCGGTTACATGGCCGGTTATCCCCAGAACAAGCTGGAGCAGGTGGTGGAAACCCACTTCCGGGTGCTCAACTGCCAGACCTGTCACATCACCAACAAAGAGAGTCGGGGCAAGCCGCTGCAGATCATGTACCGCTACCGCGACGATCAGGACGGCAAGCGCCGGATCATCCCCTACAACCCGCGGTTGCGCTACCTGTGGATCGACACCACCACCGGCTGGAGCCTGACCCGCTACGAGCGCGGTTTGGTGGCCAAGCAGCGCAAGGATGCGGAGGGTAACCCCATCAAGGAAGGTCGCAACTTCGTCTTCGACATCTACGACCCGGAAACCGGCGAGAAGCTGCCAGGGACGGTGTTGGGTCGGATTTCCCACGGTTCCATGCGCCTGGGCGATCCCACCGACGCCGACGGCTACCGTTCCCTGAAACGGGCCTACGACAAGCTGATGAAACTGCGTCACGCCCCGCAGCTCGGCGGCCGCGAGCCGGACGTGAAGCTGGTGTGGCTCGAGTCCAACGAGTACATCATCAGCCACAACGTGCGTCCGGCCATCGAATCGATGCCCTGCGGCGACTGCCACGCCCGGAAGCAGGACGGCTCCTACAGCGCCCTGCTGAAGGACGACGGGGTGTTGGGTTCCGCCTATGTCAAGAAAGTCGCGCAACTGCCCGATCCCAAGCTGGTGGAAGAGGGGATCGTGGTGCTCGGCATGCCCTACATGCGTCTGGCCGAGGACGGCACCATCTACGAGACCGAGCGGGACATCCTGTTCACCACTCTGGTGGATCCGTTCATGACCATCAACGACGCGCCGAACAGCCGATTCTTCGGCGGCGCCCTGCGCAAGCTGCCCATCGCCGAGGTGGTGCGGCTGGCCCGATTGGGCGACGACGTGCTTGCCGCCGGCATGGCCGAGTATGGCAGCGACGCCGAGTTCCATGCGTTGGTGCCCCGCTATGGCCGCGACGGTCTGCGAAACGCGATGGTGGCCTTGCCCACCAATACCATCACCGACGCCTTGGCGCCGAAGTGGCGGGTGGAGATGCTGCTGTTTCCGCAGTCGCCGGCGATCGCCGATCTGCTTCGCCGGCATGGCTTCGGCGAACTGGCGTCCGACGCTATCCGCATCGACCTGCTCGACGATCGCAAACGGCCGATGGCGGAGGTGCTGGGTGGTCCGATGGTGGTCAAGCTGCCCTACCGGGGACGGTCCACCGACAAGGGCCAGATCGAGGTGCTGACCTCGCGCGACGGAAGCAGCATCGAGCGCATCCCCGCCGACCGCATCCTGTTCCTGAAACCGCGGGGTGCCGACACGGTGGGCGAGAGGTTGCCCGGTGGCACGTCGGTGGGAATCGGTATGGAGGACGGCTACGTCCTGTTCCTGACCGACAAGCCGGGCTATTTCGCCGTGGCGGATCGGTGACCGTCGTCGGTGTCGAAGGGGGGCTTTCGGCTCCCCTTCGCCTTTGCGTCTTTTGGTCGAATGTGAGGGAGTGCTCGATTTAGCGGCCGGACGTGCTTTTCGGCGACTTGTTGCGCGGAAACGTCGAGGAAAATCCCCTATTATATCAATGGCTATGGTCGATCATCCATCGACTGGGTCGCTAATTTTTT
This sequence comes from Methylothermaceae bacterium, assembly GCA_026982635.1. Lineage (GTDB taxonomy): Bacteria > Pseudomonadota > Gammaproteobacteria > Methylococcales > Methylothermaceae > Methylohalobius. Next base: position 1,652 of record JALSGR010000093.1, read on the forward strand.
GATATTTAAGGAGTAAGAATTCATGAAAAAACAAATGCTATCCCTCATCATCGGTGCCGCTTTTCTGTCCCCGGTCATGGCGGACGTGAAAATCGAGACGGATCGGGCGGTGATCGACCCCAACTTGGATCTGACGGCGCGGGTGTGTTTTCCCGCACCCGATCAGGGGGATTTATACGTCGCCGCTCTAATCGATGGTGTTCTCTATTTCTATGGTGAAAATGGGCAGTTCAGCCCCGATCCGGTGCCCTACCGCCAAGATGGTCAGTACGACGCCAATCAATGCCTGCCGTTGTTTACCTTTCCAGGAGAGCTGGTACCAGGCGGACGATACATCCTTTACAGCATCGTGACCGATACCGGCGCCGATCCTTACGACTTCACCCGTTGGCATGGCCCCCTCGGGCGCCAGTTGTTCATCGCTCACGAACCCCCCGAGACCAGCGGTGACCATGACGGCGATGGTTGGCCGGATGACGACGACGATCGGAACGGTTTTTCCGATTACTGGGATCGGGACTACGACGGTTGGCGCGACGACGACGAAGACCGGGACGGTTATTCCGATATGGATCACGACCGGGATGGTTGGCGCGACGACGACTCCGATCGTGACGGTGTTCCCGACGACGATGATGAACGCGGTGTTCCGCCGAGCGGTGGTCAGAACGAGGCCTCTCTCACGAGAGGGGAAGCGTTGTACGCGGAGCATTGTGCCGGTTGTCATGGAGCGGATCCTGCCGTGGACGGCCGAAACAGTATCTATGAGGCCGCGAAGGCCTACGAGATTTTGGAAGCCATCGCCAAGAACAAAGGCGGGATGGGGGTCTTGTCCTCGACGATCGGAATGCCGGAGGCTGAAGACATCGCTGCTTTCGTGCGATCCAAACTATCGTCCCGGTAAGGGGTGAGAATCGATAAAAGGGGCCCTGCCGTCTGGTAGGGCCTTTTTCTGGGGGGCGATAGAAATGGTCGGTATGAGAAAACTTTGGCAAAGGACGTTGCCTTGGCTGGCGGGCGTCGGTCTGGCCGGTGGCCATGCCGGCGTGGCGACCCGCTGCACCGTGCCTCAGCAGGGGGTGTGCGCCGGCTGCGGCAGTTGCGCCGTGGTGGTGGCTTCCCTGGTGACCTGGGCGCTGGTGGCCAAAAAACGTCGGGGTGGGGATTTCTACACCGTGGTCAGCGATCGCGACGGGGCTCGATAAGCATAGGACAGGGAGGCGGTTGGCGGACGGCTGGAGTGAGCCAGGGAGATGGTGTCTTTGCGACGAGGTCTGGCCGCCATGGGGATGTTTCTGGTCGCCGTTGCGGCGAGGGCGATGGACGTGAGTGCGACCTTGGAGACCCGGTTGCAGGTGGACAACCGTTTCAATCGCAGCGCCCGGGTTCTCGGGGAGGTCTGGGGGGATGCGGATCTGGCGGGCCCCGACTGGCAGCTTCACGCCTCGTGGGTCGGGCGCCTGTCCAGCCTGCCGGACGACAGCGGCGGGCGTTTGTACCAGGGTTTTTTGACCAAACGCTGGTCCTCGTTGAATAGCGCGGTACGCCTTGGCCGGTTCCAGCGTGCCGACGTGGCCGGCCTGTATCTGCTCGACGGCGCCCAGTGGGATTATTCGGCCGGCGGTTGGCAGATCCAGTGGTATGGCGGGCGGCCGGTGCGCCTCGATCACGTGCGCTCCGTGCAGGCGGATTTCGCCTACGGGGTGAATCTGTCCCGCCGGGAAACCGTCGATTGGAGCCTGGGCGGATGGCGGTGGTCGGGTTACCGGTTGGGGATGGGTTTCCAGGGATTCCGCCGGAACGGCGATCCCTCCCGGCGTCTGCAGGCCCGTGGTGGCGTGTATGGGACGTGGGGGAGCGGACAGGTCTGGGAGGTCAATCTGGCGGCGGT
>JALSGR010000094.1 GCA_026982635.1 Methylothermaceae bacterium
ACAACACCTCGGCGCTGCTGGCCGGATCGTCGAAATAGCCGGACATCACGCTGGGACCGCGCAGATGGATGGTGCCGATGCGGCGCTCGGGAACCTCCCGCCCGTTCTCGTCGAGAATGCGCATCTCAAAACCGGGCAGCAGGGTGCCGCAATCGACGAATTCGTTGGTACGCGTGTCGCCGTCCGGGGCAGGAATCGCCTCCCCTTCCAGCGCCAGACGCTCGGCATCCACCCGGTCGACCTTCAGTCCCTGGTTCAGGGGAGCGAAGGAAACCGCCAACGAGCACTCCGCCATGCCGTAACAGGGCAGGAAGGCTTCCTCACGGAAGCCGGCCGGCGCCAGGGCACGGGCGAAATTGCGCAGCGTCTCGGTACGGATCATCTCCGCCCCCACCCCGGCGACACGCCAGGCGCTCAAATCAAACTTGGCCGCCTCCCCAGGGCGCAGCCGCCGGGTACACAGCTCGTAACCGAAAGGCGGGCCGAAGGAGATGGTCGCCCGGTTCCTGGACATGAGCGCCAGCCATTGGCGCGGCCGCATGGCGAACTCCCGGGTACCGAGATAGTCCACCGACACCTGGGAGGCGACCGGGGTCAGCATCAGCCCCACCAACCCCATGTCGTGGTAGAAAGGCAACCACGAAACGGCGCGGTCCCCGGGACGCAGATCCACCCCGTGCTGGGCGATGCCGGCCAGGTTGTCCATCACCGCGGCCTGGCGGATCATCACCCCCCGGGGAAAGCGCGTGCTGCCGGAGGTGTACTGCAGATAGGCCAGCTCGTGGGGTTGCAGAGGCTGCGGATCGCTGGCCGCATAAGGCAGGCGATGGAAATCTTCGGGGGTTCCGTAGAATTCCAGCGCCAACCCCTCGACCGCCTCGTTGAGGAAGGAAATGAAATTCACCGGCGCCATCGCCAGATGGGGGCGACAGCTTTCCAGCATGGTCCTGAGCTGGCGCACGTAGGCTTCATGACTGCCCAAACTGAAGGGAATGGGAAGAGGAACTGGCACCAGACCGGCGTACTGACAGGCGAAAAAGAAGCGAACGAAATCGGGCGTCGTTTCCGCCACCAACGCCACCCGCGCCTCGCGGGGAAGATCCAGGGCCGCCAGACGTCTGGCCAATTCCAACGCCTGCTCTCTCAGCCTGGCGTAAGGAAGGATTTCGTACAATTCCCCCCGGCCGTTGTAAAAATTGCAGCCGGTTCGGCCTAAGGCGGCATAGTCCAATGCCTCTGCCAGGGTGGCAAAGTCGGCGCGCTTGAGCGGTATCGTATTTTCTGTTGGCGTAGCTTGAGCACCCAAGAGCCTCTCCCCTTAATATCAATCCACAAAACCGGTAGGCGTTTCTGCGACAACAGACAGGCTTACACCACAAGCTCGGGTCAACCGGTTTCCCTGTTGTTTTTTAGTTGCTTTCACGCGAAAGCAAGGTAATCTATGCGCAGAAAACATCTTAGCATTTCCGCTGATTCGGCGACAAGCAAAGCGGCAAGGTCAGGCGCATCCCCTGCCATCACCGTCGTTTCCGCATCCAAGGATAGCCTGTTGCTAATTAACAATCAACCGTATCTTTAAGGCAACGACACAACAATCACCACCCAAGTGACCTCGATTACCCTCCAGCCGCTCAGCCCCGCCACCCTCGACCGGTTCATCCGCCTCCCCCACCGGCTCTACGCCGGCGATCCTCGCTGGATCCCCCCCCTGGACCTGGAAAGGCGGATGCACCTGTCCCCCAAAAACCCCTACTTCCGCCACGCCCGCTGGCAGGCCTGGCTCGCTTTCAAGGAAGGCCGTCCGGTCGGGCGCATCAGCGCCCAGATCGACCAACTGTACCGGGAGCATCACGACGACAGGACCGGCTTCTTCGGTCTGCTCGAGGCCATCGACGACCGGGTGGTTTTCGAACGATTGTTCCAGGCGGCCGAAGCCTGGCTCAAAGACCAGGGCATGGAGCGCATTCAGGGCCCTTTCAACCTGTCCATCAACCACGAATGCGGCCTGTTGGTGTCGGGCTTCGACCATCCCCCCGTGGTGATGATGCCCTACAACCCCCCTTACTACGCCGAACACCTGCGGCACCTGGGCTACCGCAAGGAAAAGGACCTGCTCGCCTACCGCCTGGACGCCGGCGTCGAACCACCGGCCGCGGCCCGCAACCTGGCCCGCAAGGCGGCGCAGCTCGTTCAGATCCGACCGTTACGCCGCCGCCGTCTCCTGGAAGAGTTCGAAATCCTGCGCGACATTTTCAACGACGCCTGGGCCGACAACTGGGGCTTCGTTCCCTTCACCCGGGAGGAATTCGCCGACATGGCCGCCACCTTGAAACACATCGTCGATGACGATTTCGTCCAGATCGCCGAGCTGGACGGCGAGGCGGTCGGCATGATCGTGGCGATCCCCGATCTGAATCAACTACTCGCCGAACTCGACGGCCGCCTGCTGCCCTTCAACTGGCTCAGACTGCTGTGGCGCTGGCGCACCCGTCGCCCCGACCGGGGGCGGGTCATCCTCATGGGGGTGCGGCGCCGCTACCGCGACAACCTGCTGGGGGCCGCCATCGCCTATTCCCTGGTCGAAGCCCTGCGGCAACCGGTGTTGGCGAAGGGGATCAAGGCGATGGAACTGTCCTGGATCCTGGAGGACAACCGGCGCATGCGCGGTGTGATCGAGAGCCTGGGGGCCGTCTGCTACAAACGGTATCGCATTTACGCCAAGGAACTGTCATGAATTTCGCCGCCATCGTCCTGGCCGCCGACCGCCGACCGCCCGACCCGGTCGCCCGCGCCGCCGGCGCCCCCTGCAAGAGCCTGACGCCCCTGGCGGGAAAACCGCTGCTGTCGCGTGTGATCGCCGCCCTCGACCAGAGCCGCCTCGTCGAGCGCATCGTCGTTTGCGGCCCAGAGGAAGCCGCCTGGCGCAACCTGACTCTGCCGCGATCCGGCAAGCCCGTGCGCTGGATCCCCCCGGCCCCGTCCCCGAGTCTCAGCGCCTGGAACGGCCTCGAACAGGTCCCCAAGGAGATGCCGGCGCTTCTGACCACGGCGGACATCGCCTTTCCCAAAGCGACGACCTTCGACGACTTTTGCCGGCAGGCCCGGAACGGCGATACCGACGTCGCAGTGGGACTGGTGCCGTTGGCGCCGGTGAACGAGCGCTTCCCCGACGTCCGGCGCACTGCCCTGAAGTTCGCTGACGGCCCCTTCTGCACCTGCAATCTGTTCGCCTTTCTCACGCCGCGGGGACGCGAACTGGTGACCTTCTGGCGCCGTCTGGAACAGGAGCGCAAGCGTCCCTGGCGTATGATCCGGCAATTGGGAATCGTCCCCCTGGTGCGCTACTGGCGCGGCCGGCTGACCACCGCTGAGGTCGCCGGGCGGGTGGAAGAACGGCTGGGAATCCGCGTCCGCTTCGTGATCCTGAACGAACCGGAGGCGGCCATCGACATCGACACCCCGGAGGACCTGGCCCTGGCCCGTCGTTACCTGGAAGCGGCCCGCCGATCGTCCCCCGGGGAA
>JALSGR010000095.1 GCA_026982635.1 Methylothermaceae bacterium
TCCGCCACCCCTTCCTCCAGCAGCCGCTCGATCCATTCCGAGGAAACCGGCCGCGCCCGCCCCCGCACCAACGCCGAATAGCTGGTCAACACGCTGGCCTCCTCGGCCAATCGCCGCATCAAGGGCGCCGGACCCACCAGATCCGGCTCCCCACGGCCGGACCGCCACCATCCCGTCGGGATCTCGTGCCAATCCCGACAGTGATAACCGAAACAATCCCGATAGCGTTCGGTCAGAATCCGCGCCCCGTCAAACACGTCCTCCCCCTGGCGGCGGGTGAGCAGATGACGGAGCGGCGACCAGGGGGCGTCTTTGCCGCCCGCCTCTTTCTCCAACAGATAGATCCGGCAGTGGACCTGGGCCCGGGTCAGGGCCACGTAGGCGATGCGCAGGCTTTCCTGGCGTTCGGCGAGGCGCTGGGCCTCAAGGGCCCGGGAATAGGCGTCCGCCTCGATCTGAAACACCACCCGGGTGCCTTCCTCGTCGGTCACCACCACCGGGTCGAGATGCTGCGCCCGCTTTTCCGGGGACCAGAGATCGAAACACAAAACCACCGGATACTCCAGTCCCTTGGCGCTGTGCATGGTCACCAGTTCGACGGCGTCGGCGTCGCTCTCCAGACGCAGCTGATCCGCTTCGCTGGCGGGGCTGTCGAGACGACGTCGGTACCAGGTCAGCAGCGCCTGGGGGCCTAAGCGCCGCCGGACCGCCTCCTCCTGGAGCATCTCCAGCAGGTGTCGCAGGTCCGCCAGGGTACGGGCACCGAAACGCTGTCCGGCGATGGTCTCCCATACCCCAAAGCGGTGAAACAGCGCCTCGACGGCCGCCATCAGGCTGTCGTCACGCCAACGCTCGCCGGCCTCGGCGAATGCCGCCAGCCACTGGCCGCAGGCGTGACCGTCTTCGTCCAAAGCGGCCAGATCCCGGGCGTCGCAGCCGAACCAGCCGTCCGCCAACACCCGCTTGACCCGGTCCCAGGACGGCCCTTTCCACAGGGTGACCAGAAGACGGTACAGTCTTTGGGCCGTGTCGGTCTCATAGACCGAGCGGCGGTCGATGAGGACGGCCGGCACATTTCGATCCCGGAGAGCGTTGTGCAGGATCTGCGCCGTCTCGTTGCTGCGTACCAGAACGGCGATGTCCCCCGGTTGCAGCGACCGTCTCTCCCCGTGAGAGACCAGGGTGGCGTTTTCCAGCAACGCCACCACGTCGGCGGCGGCGTGCCGGGCCAACTGCTCGACGGCACGGGACTGGTTGGAATAGCGGTGAGGGCCGGCGCCCGAGGAAAACGCCTGCCACCAAAGCGGGTCGGCCGGGACGTCACCGATCCACAGCTCCATGTCGTCGCGGCTGCGTCCCGCCACGACTGGCCGATAGCGAAGATGAGGGTGACAGAACGCCCCCCGCTCCACCGGCTCGTTCTCCCCGTCCTGAAACAGGCGGTTGACGGCCGCCAGCAGGCGGGGATGGGAGCGGTAATTGGTGCCCAGCCGCCAGACCCGCTTCGCCTGCCCGGCGGCCAGGAAGTAGGTATCGAGATCGGCGCCCCGAAACCGGTAGATCGACTGTTTGGGATCGCCGATCAAAAACAGCCAGTGGTCCCCGCCACCAAACAGTTTGGAGAATATCTGCCACTGATAGCGGTCGGTATCCTGGAATTCATCGATGAAGAACACCCGGAAACGGTTCTGCAGACCGGGAATCGGCGACTCGCCGACCACCTGGGCCAGACGACGCACCACCCAGTCGTGGGTCATCCATCCCTGGCGGCGCAGACGACGCTCGTACTCGGTACACCAGTCGTTCCAAGCCTGCTGCAGCCAGGCGATCTCCAGGTGCGCCTGGCGCCGCCCCAAATCGGCCAACTCCTCGAGGACGCGGCGGTGCTCCTGGTAATCGGGCAGGTTCCCCAATCGTGCCGGCCGGACTTTCTTCTTGCTCAGTTGCCGTTCCAGAAAGGCCAAGAGATCGAAACGTATCTTCACCTCGGCCAGACGCGCCGGCAACCCCGTCTCGCTACGTAACTGCCGCCACCAGTGGCGGGCGTCCTTGTTGAAGTAGTTTCCCTGGCACAGCCGGTCCATCCAGAGCGCGAACGCCTGCCATGCCGAAGAATCGAGATCGACAGCCGTCGATCCCGGCCAATCCACTTCCGGAACGAAGGTCACCGGCGGCCGCCAGGCCAGAATCAGGCGGGCGAGTTCGTCGGGGCTCGCGGTGCGCTGCAGAATCCGACGCCAGTGGCGCCTGGGCAAAGTCGACAACCGGCGGCGCCAGAAATCGTCGACGATCGCCTGATTGAAGGAACGCTCGTCCTCGAGCATGTCCTGCCCGAGCAGCTCACCGGCCTCCAGCGCCTGCTGTCGCAGGGCTTGGTGGCAGAATCCGTGGATGGTCTGAATCGGCATCAGATCCAGTTTCAACAACTCCGCCGCCACGCGGCGCCCGGCCAGTTCCCGATCCGGCAGGTGGGCGATCCAGTCTTCCAGATGCTCGTCCTCGGTGTGCTTGCCCGCCAGAGCATCCCGCACCTGGCACAAGCGCTGGCGGATACGCTGACGCAATTCGGCGGTGGCGGCACGGGTGAAGGTTACCACCCCCATCTCCTCGACGCTGATGCCCTCCTCCACGAGGAAGCGAGCCACCAACTGGGCGATGGAGTAGGTCTTGCCGGTGCCGGCGGAAGCCTCGAGCAGATGGATGCCCCGGGAAAAGCGCGTCCGATAAAGATCCAGGGTGGCCACGGCGTCGGTTCGATGTCAGTCGGCGTTACCGCGATTTCGGCTCGGAAAGCACCTCGATCTTCACCTCGGCCAGACCCTGCTTCAGAAAGCCCAACTCCCGGGCGGCGCGGCGGGACAAATCGACAATCCGGCCGGGCGTGGAGGGACCGCGGTCATTGACGACCACCACGACGCTTTTCCGATTTTCCAGGTTGGTCACCCGGATCCGGGTGCCGCAGGGATAGCGATTGTGCGCGGCCGTCAGGGCATTCCTGTCGTAGCGGTCGCCGCAAGCGGTCCTGCGGCCTTGGAACACGTCGCTGTAATAGGCGGCGATGCCGGTTTCCACCGCACCGGCCGTTCCGGTACCTGCCAAACAGACCAGAAGCAGGGCCGCCAGATGGTCACTGATTTTCTTCATTCGCTGTCGAACCTCCCTTCAGAACAATCAAACGGATTGACGGATCGATTTTTCTCCAAACGCTGCAGGTAGCGCGTGATGTCATGGTCGTCGACGAACTGGGTATCGAAGAACGATTCCAAGTTGGACATCGGTCGAAAGGCCGCCTTTCCCGCGACAGTCCCGTCTTTCGTCAGATACAGTGGAATTCCCACATGGCGATACCCCTTGGCGGGACGGAGTCTGGGAACGGTATCGTCGTTGTTGACGTACCGGAAGGTCACGGCTTTCAGACGGGCGTCGTAGCAGGTTTGAAAACTCCGGGTTCCGGTATAAGGCTGACCGTAGGTATATACGCCCGATACTTGAATTCCCGGATGG
>JALSGR010000096.1 GCA_026982635.1 Methylothermaceae bacterium
CGTAGCAGCGGAAGTTGCGGCGCCGCGCCAAGGTCAGATAGATCACCTTGAGGAAGTTCTTGTCCCAGCGCACGGTGATACCGTACTCGGCCACCCCGCCGAAGCCGAGCATCACCCGGTCGGCCAGATCCTCGTAGAGCCGGTCGAAGTCCTCGATCGGCTGCGGCGGCGTGTCCAGGTCCCCCACCAGTTCCGGCGGCAACGGCTCGATCTTGAGACCGTCGATCCCCACCACGCCGAAGCCTTCGTTGGCCAGGTAATGGGCCAGGGTGTAACCGGCCGGCCCCATCCCCACCACCAGCACGTTCTTGCCGTTGTAGGGCAGCATGTAAGGACGGCGGACGTTGAGGGGATTCCACCGGGTCAGCAGGCTGTAGACCTCGAAACCGTAGGGCAGATGGAGGACGTCGGTGAGGACGTTGGTTTCGATTTCGGGAATGTTGACCGGCTCGGTCTTCTGATAGATGCAGCCCTTCATGCACTCGTTGCAGATGCGGTGACCGGTGCCCGGGCACATGGGATTGTCCACCATGATCAGGGCCAGGGCGCCGATGTCGTCCCCCTGGCGCTTGACCCAGTGCATCTCGGAGATCTTCTCCTCCAGGGGACAGCCGGTGACCGGATTGCCGAAGGGGCCGGTCTTGTAGCCGCCCTTCTTCTTGTCGCGCATCCCCTTGGCGCAGGAATCGGTGTCGCGTTCGTGGCAGTAGATGCAGTGATCCACCTCGTACAGCACCGGGCGCAGGTTCCGATAGCGGGCGTCGGTGAGATGGAAACCGTCGCGACGGCGGTGGTGGCCTTCCGGCGCCGCCCAGGCCCGGTAAACCCCTCTGTCCACCAGGGAGTGGGGCACCAGGTGGTTGACGTCGGTGCGCGCTGGGGTCTTGAAGGCGATCCACCCGTTCACCCGACGTTGCAGCTCGGGATGACGGGCGGCGGCGAAAGTCCAGCGCAGCGCCAGATCGTAGAGGGATTCGACGAACGCTTCCGGTGCAGCCGTCAGAAGTTCCGCGAACTGCGTCGCCGCCCCGGGATGGGATTCGAGGCGGGTGCGCAGGGGCGCGACCTGCGCTTCCAGCGGGCTGAGGTCACCGCTCTCCGCCAACCGGCCGGCTTCTTCGTGGAGATCCGCCAGCTGCAGGACCAGTTCGGCCACGGCGCGCTCCCGGTCACCGAGATCGTCCGCCACGGCTTCCAGCAACGTCTGGAAACGGGCGTCGAGTTCGGCGACGTCCCAGTCCGTCACCTTTTCCCGCTTGAAGCGTTTGGGCGCCGCCTTGGTGACGATGGCGTCGCGGTAACGCAGCACCGTGCGCACCTCGTCGACCACCTTCGCCATCCGTCGCCGGCGGGCGTCCTCGATGTGGAACAGGCGGGCGACGAAATCCCCCAGATGGGGGGCCATACGCACCAGCAGGTCGGACACCTGCTCCGGCGCCATCCCCTCCCCTTGGCAGGCACGGTAGGCGTCGAACTCCCGCAGCAGACCCGGATCCCGGGCCTCCACGTGACGATCGAAGGCGGCGGCGAGATCCGCCAGACGGTGGGGGTCGTAAAGGTCGGCGTAGGAAAATCCTTCGATGCCCAGCTGCCAGCTTGCGTGCTCTGCCATGTCACTCCTTCCGGTCGGTTGATCGATCCAGCGGCTTCGGCAAGCGCCTCTGATAAATCGATGCATTATATCACTGGAAGGAAACCCGGCCGAAACCGGCACGGAAACAATCCATTTATGGAACGTACGGCAAATCGACCACTACCGGGCGTCAGCCTTTGGAGAGAAACCGGCTCATGTCGACCACCTGGCGCTTCGGTCCCCAGTCGCCCGGCTTTTCCTCGAAAACGCCGGGCACGGGCGTGCCACAGCGGTTGCATTGTCCCGCCGGGGTCAGGTTCCATTCCTTGAGCACATACCAGTCCCGGCCGATCAGCAACTGGCCGCACTGGTGACACCAGGTGCTGTCGCCTTCCGGATAATGGACGTTGCCGGTGTAGACGTAGCGCAGGCCGTTGTCCATGGCGATCCGGCGGGCCCGGATCAGGGTGTCCAGCGGCGTAGGTGGGTGGTCCATCATCTTCCAGTCGGGATGGAAGGCGGTGAAGTGATGGGGAACGTCGGGACCCAGCTTGTCCACCACCCAGCGGGTCATGGCGTCGATTTCCTGGTCGGAATCGTTCTCCCCCGGAATCAGCAGGGTGGTGATTTCCAACCAGCAATCGGTCTGGTGGCGGATGTATTCCAGGGTGTCGAGCACCGGCTGCAGGTGACCGCCACAGATCTTGCGGTAGAACTTCTCCGTGAAGGCCTTGAGGTCCACGTTGGCGGCGTCTATGTACCGATAGAACTCGCGCCGGGGTTCCGGCGTGACGTAGCCGGCCGTCACCGCCACGGAACGGATGCCGAATTTCCGGCATTCCCGGGCGGTATCGACGACGTACTCGTGGAAAATGACCGGATCGTTATAGGTGTAGGCGACGCTGCGGCAGCCGAGGGCTTTGGCGGCTCGGGCGATGGCGTCGGGAGGCGCCTCCACGGTGAGGATGTCGAATTCCCGCGCCTTGCTGATGTCCCAATTCTGACAGAACTTGCAGGCCAGATTGCAGCCGGCGGTGCCGAAGGACAACACCGGCGTGCCGGGAAGGAAATGGTACAGCGGCTTTTTCTCGATGGGATCGATGCAGAATCCGCTGGCCCGGCCGTAAGTCGTCAAGACGATCCGGCCGTTCTGACAGGCCCGGACGAAACAGAGCCCCCGCTGACCTTCGTGGAGCTTGCAGAAGCGCGGACACAGATCGCACTGGATGCGGCCGTCGGGAAGCTTGTGCCAGTACTGGGTGGGAACGACATCCCGGGGTAAGGCGGCGGCGTGCATCGTCGATCTCCGGTTGAATTCCGTGGCAGGTATTCATATATAGGCGACAGAGTCGAATTTCAAGTTCCCAGGAGGTGGAGATGACCTCGGTACGCTATCCCGCGGTGGCAGGGATGTTCTATCCCGACGACCCCGTGGAACTCGACGAAATGATCCGCACGTTCCTTGCCGAAGCCGAAGAGACGGAAGGACCGGTTCCCAAGGCGATCATCGCCCCCCACGCCGGCTACATCTATTCCGGTCCGGTGGCCGCCAGCGCCTACCGGCGACTGCTTCCGGCCCGGGAGACGATCAAGCGGGTCGTCCTGCTCGGACCCGCCCACCGGGTGCCTTTCCGCGGCCTGGCCATCCCCAGCACGGATTTTTTCATCACGCCGCTGGGAACCGTGGCCGTCGACAAGGCGGCCATCGACGAAATCGCCGAGCTGCCCTTCGTCCACCGGTCCGACGTTCCCCACCAGCCGGAACACAGCCTCGAAGTCCACCTGCCTTTTCTCCAGGAAGTCCTGGAGGATTTCAAGGTCGTGCCCATCGTGGTCGGGGACGCTTCCGCGGAGGAGGTCGCCCAGGTGTTGGAAAGGCTCTGG
>JALSGR010000097.1 GCA_026982635.1 Methylothermaceae bacterium
TCAAGTGTAGCATCGGTCGTCATCTTGACAAGGTCAAGCACGATCCCAGAGGAAATTTCACCCGAAGCGCCGTGAAATCCTCGCTCGGCGTGGTTGGTACCACCGATGACCCACGTTTTCGTCGATTCGGCAGCGCGGTCACTTCGACCAGCGGATGGACACGAAACGCTTCCGAACCTCGACCTCCCGAACTTCGACGGTGCGACCGTAACGATCGGTACCCGAAGCCACACGAACGGAACAGGAAACCTCGGTCCAGGAACGATGCTGTACCGGATGGGACGACGATGATGTCAGTTGGCCGCCCTGCTTGCGCCCTTGGCCGTCTTTCTTGGCCCAACCGGTGTCCCCGACCCAGAAGCGGCCGCGCCGGTTGATCGTCGCCCAGTAGGCCTGCGGGTTCCGTACCTTCTCGCCCTTGGGGGTGTACCACTGATCGCCGATCTTGACCGGAGTCTTGCGCCAGTTGGTGCCCGGCCGCTTCTTGCCGAACCAGTATCCTGCCATGACACACCTCACCGTGACTGCATGTCGGACGGCCATTTTGCCGCGGACGACGACGGCGCGCAACGGTGGCAAGCTTGCTGTCTTCGATTCACGACGGGGTGTCGGACGGTTCGAACAGGCTTTCCTGGCGGGGATGGCGCCAGCGGTAGCGCACCGGCCGGGTGAGCTTTTCCAGTTTTCCCTCCCTCTCGGCCTGCCGCAACCAAACGTCCAGTTGACTCTTCTGCAGTTTGAGGGTCTCCGCCAGTTCCATACGGCTTCGGGGAACGTCCCGGCACAGATCCCGGATCTTGGCGAGGAACAGATCGTAGAAGTCCAATTCCCCCGGGTCGGGGGCGACGGGGAACGACACCGAGAGCTTCCCGTCCGGTTCTTCCAGCAGCCAGCGGGCACCGCCGGCGACCAGGGCGGCGTTGCCCGCCTCGGCGTCGTCCGTCCGTTTCACCCACAGAGGGACCCAGCCCCGGCTCAGATTTTCCCGCGCCCCGCTCCAGGTGCCGCCTTTCGTGCCCGAATGGACCACGACGGCGGCATCGGCCAGGCAATAGATATATTTGTTGCGCTGCATCGCGTTGGCGACGTGGAAACCGGCTTCGGGATGAAACGGCGACAGCAGGAGCAAGCGCCCGGCCGTCAAGTGATCGCGGTACTTGCGGCTCGTGCAGGCCCGTAGCAATCCCGCCGAGAGCACGCCCACCGCCCGGCCGCCGGATTCCAACGCCGCGGTCATCGCCGCTTCGTCCACCCCCTTGGCACCGCCGGAAACGATGGCGCAGCCCTCGCGGGCGGCCCCTTCCCCCAGGCGGCGGGCGAAGGTCAAATCCGCATCGGGTGCCCGGCGCGATCCCACCACCGCCAGTACCCGGCCTTCGAGAATCCTGGTGTCGCCGCAACCGAACAGAACCGGCGGGGCGATCTCCCGCAGCCGCCGCTTCAGGCGGACCGGGTAATCGGCATCGGCGCGGGTGGTCACCCACAGCCCGGCCCGGGACCAGCGCTCCAGTGCCAGCGCCAGCGCCGCCCCGCGCTGCAGCAACGCCTCGATCCGGCTCCGGGTGATTTTGTCGTCCGCCCAGCCGTCGAACACCACATCCAGATCGTCCGTCAACAAGGCGGCCGGCGTCAGCGAGCGCGTCCGGAGCCAGGCGGCCAGACGCCCCCATTCAGCAGGGGAAAGCGGCTGGACCGCCGTCTCCGACCGGGTGAAATGAGCGGTCAGGAGCAGAATCGCCTGGGCGTCCGGTGATACCGTCATCAATCCTCCGTACTGGTGGAAGCCAAGGCCATAGGATAGACCAAACCGCTGCCGGCGCGGCGCAACAGGGCCGCCACCACCGTGATCGTCCAGCGGGAATCGACGATGTCGTCCACCAGCAGGACCGGGGTGTCCGGCACCGGTTCCCGCACGGCGAACGCGCCGTCCAGATTGCGGCATTGGTGAAAGGTGTTTTTCTGCGCTTTCTGGGGCTCGTTGTCCCGGGTCTTGATGACCACCGGCCGGAAAGGCAGGCCGAGGCGGTCCGCCAGGCGGCGGGCGAAATCCGGCACCAGCTCGGGATGACGCCGGGAAGGGACGCAGGTCACCCACGCCGGCGGCGGCTGCGGCCGCCAGCGCTGTTCGATCATCTCGGCGGCGGCCGCCACCAGCTCGTCGCGAAAACGCCCGGCGTGCTTGTCGTCCGCCACCATCTTCCCCCAGCCGGCATCGCCCCAGCGCGACAGGACCCGTCCTTCGGCGGCGCGCAGCTCCTCGGGCAGATTGCCGCGAAGGCCGTAGGCCGGCAAGGCGTCGGGCGGAATCCGCTTTCGGGGTTGGAAGGGCATTTCCGCATGGCGGAGAAAGCGGGTCGCCGCCACTACCGTCTCCGCATCGACATCAATGGCGACCGGCGGTCGGCCCCGGCAGACCGAGCAACGGCCGCAGGCGGCCGCCTCAGGATTATCCAGCGCCCGGCACAGATAGGCCATGAGGCAGTCGCGGCTGTCGAGGTAGTCCTGCATCTCCCGCCATTCGATTTCCCGCTGACGGTTCAGGCGGTGGATGCGCTCCCGGTCGGGGACAAATGGCACCGCCGTGCGATACCAGCGGCTGCCCCGCTTGACGACCGGCGCCGGATTTTCCACGCTGAGCACCTTCAGGACCTTGCCGATCTGCCCGCGGCCGAGATTGAGGCGGGCTTCCAGTTGAGGGACGGACAGACCGTCGTGCCAGCTCAAAGTCTCCAAGATCGCATTCACCTCGTCTTCCGCCGGGAAGGCGGTGCGCCGGAAATGGGCGTGGATGTCCCGGTCCTCCCGCCCGGACAGCAGGATGCCGTAGGCACGATCCAAAGCCCTGCCGGCGCGTCCGACCTGCTGGTAATAGGTGATCACCGACCCGGGGCACTGGTAATGGACGACGAAACCGAGATCCGGCTTGTCGTACCCCATGCCCAGGGCGGTGGTGGCCACCAGGGCCTTGATGCGGTTGTCGTAGAGCAGGGATTCCAGATGGCGCCGGTAGGCGTGGCTGTCGGCGAAGTCCGGATGCCGGACGTCGCTGTAATAGGGTAGGGCCGCGATGCCGTTCTTCTTCAGCCAGGCGCTGACCTGGTCGGCGTCCCGCTTGGTCAGCACGTAGACGATGCCGGTGCCCGGCAGTTCCGGCAGATGGCGCGCCAGCCAAGCCAACCGGGCCGCTTGGTCGGGAAGGTGTAGGGTCTGCAGGATCAGGCTGTCGCGCACCAGGGGACCGCGGCGGACTTCCAGGTCGCCGAGCTGGGCGCAGACGTCGGCAATCACCCGGTCGTTCGCCGTGGCTGTCGTCCCCAGCAGGGGCAGGTTCGGCGGCAGATGGCGCAGGATGTGGCTCAGGCGGCGATAATCGGGGCGGAAATCGTGCCCCCAGTCGGAGATGCAATGGGCTTCGTCGACCACCAGCA
>JALSGR010000098.1 GCA_026982635.1 Methylothermaceae bacterium
AGATCGCCGGTCTCCGCGGCGAGCTGTACCGGGCGCTGCTGATGCAGACCTTCGCGGTCGCCGGCATCATGTTCGCCCTGCTCAAACTCGTCGACTGATCCACCCCGCCGGGGCATCCGCCCCGGCATCCTTCTCTCTTCGTTCACGCATGTGGACCGGTTTTCCACAACCGCTCTGGGCGGGCTGCGGAAAGCGTCTCACATACGTCTTTCTTCCCCCGCCGCGTGGGCATCGCGGCAAACGTTCCTGGAACCGGCGAGACAGGGACGAGCCCAACCGGGCTTCCGGTTCATCACTCAACCCCGCCGGGGAGACCGCCCCGGCAGGGGCATGGCGTCTCCCCGGCTTTCCTTCAACCAACCAAGAGGAGACTTACCATGCACATCCAACCGACCCAATGGCCGGAACCGGAGATCCCGGAACCCGGCCCCGAGGAACTGGAACTGATGAACTTCAACGGCATTGCCCAGGCGACCGACGGCTGCGAGGTCGAGCCCGACGGGGTCTGTCCCCATGGACACCCCTCGTGGCTGCTGGTCCTGGGCATGATTTAGGAGGCGGCCATGAAGATCGGCAACGTCATGTTCAGACACTGGCAGTGCATCGCGCTACTCGAGCGCTATAAAAACGGCCGGTCGGCCATCACCCTGATAACAGGCAAGGGTGAACCGGTCGCCTGTGCAACCGTCAATGTGCCCGAGGCAGCGCTCGACCCCGACGAAGTCATCGTCAAGGACTGGTCGGAGAACTCGGGGATGCTCGATGCCCTGATTGATGCCGGCATCGTGTTCCCTCCGCACCGTTCAGTCCCGCTTGGCCTCGGGTTCGTCGTCGGCCACGTCTGCAAACTCAAGTCTGTCTCCGGATAACGCCAGAGACGGCTTCCACCCCGCCGGGGAGCACCCTCCCCGGCAAGGGGCGGTCTCTCCCCGGCCTTCTTTCAACCAAGGCAAGGAGAAGACCATGACCCCAAGAGACGATCGCGTTCATGCCTTCCTGACGGATCTCAAGCATCAGCGCGAGGCGGCAAGAAGGCTGTTCGAGAAAGCGGAAGAGAACCCCGAGCTGGTGCTGGCCTACATCGAGGCCTTGCCGGAGGGATGGGAAACGCTGGACGACGAGCAGGTCCTCGTCCTCATTCGTCTCCGGAAAGCTGCGCTCGCAGCGCTTCGGGCGAAGGAAGGCGGGTGAACCGAGAGCTGCCCGTCTCGGCAAATTCCAGCAGATCCTCGAGCAGGGTGTCGGGCAGTCCTTCAATGGCGGCCCGCATCAGTTCACGGGCGTTCCCGATCCTGTTCACCGCATGACCATTGCGCGCGGCCGCGCGACGATAAGCGTCGAACTCATCGCGCGTGAGCCGTACAAGACCGGTCTGTGGATCGATGAGCATCAGGAACCCCCAGATCTCTCCGATTCACCATGCCTGACGCAGGTCAGGTTTTCAACCCCGCCGGGGGCCCGTCCCCCGGCAGGGGGCATGGGCCCCCCGGCATATTGACCAAGGAGGTAACCATGCCTATCGTTCAAGTCGAGTATCGCCAACTTCGTACTCAGGGCTATCCCGCAGCCCTCGCCCTTCGCATCGCTCGAAACCAGGCCCGCCTTCGCGCCCGGATCGCCGAACTCGGCATCGAGTGGAACGACGAAAACTACCGTCCCGTCGCCCGGTGGCGCCAGGACAGCTTCGATCTCGTCGCCCGCCGCCTGGCCGACGAAGACGGCTGGTGGATCCACGGCGATTGCATTGGGACGTTCACCAGTCAATGGGCGCCTGGCGCTGTCCGCCACCGTGGCGAGCGTGGAGAGTACCCCTGGTTCATCCCCGCCGATCCGGCGAACCGGCACGCCCTCTACGAACGGGCCCGGACCTACGGGCGCACCTGGTGGTACGAAACCATCCAGGTCCAGGCTTGGCGCGCGGGCATCCTGCTCGGCGAGGCCTCGCTCTTCGGCATCGAGTCGGATTCGGACGAGGACTACTTCACGGAAACGGCGCTCGAGCTGGCCAGGGAGGCGATCGCCGAGGCCTGCGAGGCCCTCGCCCGGCTCTGCCAGGAGGATTGAGCGATGGACGAGAAATGGAAGATCGCCTACGTCCTCTCGAAACAGCTCCCGACGGCGCGGTCGATCCTGTCAGACTACGGCAGACTCCCGCTGGACGAGGAACTGAGGATGGCACTCGAAGCCGCGCTTCGGCCGATCCTGGCCCGTCGTCTCGCGCAGCTCGACAAAAGCGGCGAGTCCGACGCCATGAGCGCCGCCCGTCTCCTCGTCGCGGCCTACCGCCGCGGCGAGGAACGTGGCGGCTACGTCGACTGGGAGGACGTCGACCGTGCCTACGAAGAAGCCCTCAAGGCCGTCGAGAAGGCCGACCGCCCCTGAACCCTGCCCCGCTTGCGCGGGGCCTTTTCAGGGTATTCTCCCGGGAATGCCGTGAAAAGGCTTCAAGTATCTCTGAATATCGGCTAGAGTGAGACCAACTACCCCGTGCCGCGGCGGTACCGCGGCAAGTCCTCGGGTCCTCTGTGACGAGGGCGGGCCTTCGGGCCGGGGACCTGCGGCGACCCCACCCCACCAAAAGTCAGCACTACCCAACCGGGGGAGCCGTTCTACACCGCGCCGGCCGGTAACCGGCGCTTTTTTATTTTCAAAACGCCTTCTCCGGGACTTTCCCACCGAGACCACCCCGACAATCCATGGCCTCGGCGGGAAGGCCTCGGGCCTTCGTTTGTACGCCACCGGCCGCCCGCCGCCGGACAAATAGGCGGTGCCCCTTTGTGCGGATGACCGCGCCCAAACGCATGGCAACCCGCGCCCCTGATCGGGTTGGGAACGTCAAAGGTCGCACGGGAGGACCTGAAGGACTTCCAGGGGGCTTCCATTCACACAAGGCGGCGCGCGTTTTCACGACCCGCCGCGCCGCCACGCCTCCACGCCCTTCGCGGCCGCGGGAACGCGGCCGCTCCACTTTGTCAATGGAAAATCCCGCCCACAACTGGGCGGGATTTTCTGTTTACGCGCACCAATCCACCCGCCACACTTTCCCGCGCTGTTTGAAACGTTTCGCAACGGATATGTGAGAAAAGGGCATGCGCATCACCACCGTATTGATCGCCGTAATGACCTGGTGGTTGTCGGCCCTGATGCCAGCCGCGGCAGTGGCGGCGGACGCGGACCTCAAGCCACCCACAACAACGGCGGAAATGGATCCCCTGTATACCGTGCACTTCGGATTCGCGGATGACGCGGTAGGCCCCGAGGACAAGCAGGGCCTGGCGGCACTCGCCACCCGCGTCGCCGGCCAGACCGGGGCCGACACGCCCCTGGTCGTCACCGGCTACACCGACGATATCGGCCCCCAGCAGTACAACGATGACCTCGCCCTCCGACGGGCCAGGTCGGTGCGGACCGTGCTCTCGGATGCCGGCCTGTCCTCCGTGCTCGTGGAAGGACGCGGCAAGACCGACTATGTCGCCTCCAACGAAACGCCCGAAGGCCGCGCCTTGAACAGGCGCGCGGAAGTCCGTCTCGCGTTCGATACCGGCACAACCGGCACACGCATCGGCCGCTACTCCGTGGTGGTGCCCGGACCCACCCGGGTACAAATGAATCCCCTGGCCTCTGTCCGACATTTCGATCTGGAAGCGCTAATGACGGTCGGCGACGCCATGGACGCCGTGCTGCGCGGCACCGGATGGCGACGGGCAGGCAGCGGGGCGACCGATCCGGCCGCGCGCGCGCTGTTCCATCTCCCCCTGCCCGACGTGCATCGGGCCATGGGCCCCATACGCACCGACCAGGCCCTGGCCGTGCTGTGCGGCCACGCCTTCACCCTGGTGACCGACCCCGTGCATCGGCTGGTGTCCTGCGATCTGCGCAGGGAACTCGACGCCTTCAGGGAGGTGTCGGGATGATGCATCGACTCGCAATCTCCTGCCTCCTTCTGGCAGCACTGGCCGGTTGCGCCACGACTGGCAAGATCCTGGAAGGACCTCCAACCGGCATCGAGCCGGATTCGGAAGCACCGAAATCCACGCCGTCCGCACGCCCGGACGCATCATGCCCGCCCGGCGACGGTCCCTGGATCCGCGATCTCACCCGCGACTGGACGGACCGGCGCTACCTCCTGCCGGACGGCACGAGCTGCACACCATGAGCAACCGCGCAATCCTTCTGATCCTCCTGCTGGCCCCCCTTTGCGGACCGGCGTCGGCCTCAGAGGTCACCTCCTCCTCGCCAGCCGACACCCGCCGGTCCGCGATCTTTTTCGATGGGATAGACCCCCAGGCCTGGGACCTCAGCCAGGAGGAGACCGAGCGCTACCGCACGCTCATGAGCGGCATCAGGGGATCGTTCTCCCACCCGACCATATCTCCACTCGAGGTGCTCGGCATCCACGCGCGCACGCCGGACGAGCGCCGCCGCTATGCCGAGCGCCTCGTGCGCCTGCTGTACGAGGATACCGAGCGCGTGCTCGCCTTCCAGCGCGAGGTGCAGGCCGCCTGGGAACGACTCTACGGCGACGTGCCCATCATCGAGACGGACAAACTCCCCCCCGACAAGCGCCCGTTCTCGTCGGAATCGGTGAGGGGCAAGCGCCTCGCGGCGTTCGTCGCCACCACCTGTTTCGCCTGCGATCAGGCCATGCCGCGCCTGCTCGCGCTCGCCGACGGCGAGACCGCGGGTGTCGATTTCTACGTCATCGACACCGCCAGCGACGCAGCCATCCGGGCCTGGGCGCGGCGTCATCGCATCCCCGTGGAAACCGTAAAAACACGGAGGATCACCCTGAATCACGGCCGGTCACTGTTCGCCAGGCTGGGCGGCACCACCGTCCCGGCCGTGTTCGTCCGCGAGGGCGACACCTTCACGCCCGTGCCCACGCTCTCCGCCTCGACAGGGGGGGGCCGTCCATGAGCGCAAGTACAAAAGCGGCAATCTTCCTGGCCTTGGCCGCGAGCGCGCCCACGGCACAGGCCTCGATCCTCTCCACCCCGCCCCCGGCCTTCCGCACCGTGGCGGCGGAGTACGGCATCCCTCCATCGCTCCTCTACGCGGTCGCCCTGACCGAATCCGCCCGCATCGTCGACGGCAGGCCCTTGCCCTGGCCCTGGACGCTCAACGTCGGCGGGAAAGGCATTCGCTTCGAGACACGCGAGGCCGCAGAGGCCGCGCTCAGACGACACCTGGCCGCAGGCGAGCACCCCGACGTCGGACTCATGCAGGTCAACTGGCGCTGGCACGCGCGGCTGCTCCGCGACCCGTCGCTCGCGCTGGATCCCTGGTACAACCTCCGCGCCGGCGCCGCCGTGCTCGCCAGAGAATACGAGGCGACCGGAGACTGGTGGCGCGCGGTCGAACGCTACCACTCCCGAGACCCGGAACGCGCGGCGCGATATCGCGGGCGGGTGACCAAGTGGTTCGGGAGGATCGATCAGTGAAGCGCGTGGTGTTCGTCGGCGCCATCTTGATCGCCCAGGCCGCGGCCGCCGGCCAGTGGGCTCCGCCGGCACCGCCCGTCGTCATATACGACGCGGGCGACACCCGCCCCCTCGCGCCGCTCGCGACAGCCTCGGGGCTGGGACCGGATCCAGGGACCGTCGCCGCGCGGGCAAACCAGGCACCACCTCCCACATTGGCCATCTTCCCGGTGAAAAGCGCGTTGCTCACGCCCGGTACCGAACCCGCGCGGGCCCTCGACAGACCCATGCCACCCCTCTGCCTGGTGGGCGACGACGCACAATCACTCGCCTGGCTGGCATCACGCCGCGAGCGCCTGGTCCGCCTCGGCGCAAGCTGCCTGGCAGTCTCCGTGGCCGACGCACGGGCCTGGCATAAAATCCGCGCCGCGGCCGGGCCCGTGCCCGTCACGCCGGCCCCGGGCGACGACATCGCGCAGACGCTCGGCCTGCGGCATTACCCCGTGCTGGTCGGACCGCGAGGGATCGGGCCGTGAGC
Source organism: Methylothermaceae bacterium (assembly GCA_026982635.1). Taxonomy (GTDB): domain Bacteria; phylum Pseudomonadota; class Gammaproteobacteria; order Methylococcales; family Methylothermaceae; genus Methylohalobius. The sequence continues at coordinate 5,959 of JALSGR010000098.1, forward strand.
GCGCACCCCGTCGAGGCCCTGCTCCGGCCGCCCGCCGAGCTGTGGTCGGCGGCCGCGGCCGCGGCCTGCGCGACCGTCTGTGTGGTGGCACCCTGGGCCTTGTTCATGACACCCGGCGTTGCCTGGACATCGGCCGCCTTCTTCGCCGTTCTGGCCGGCGTCCGCGCCCGTCAGGGCTTCCACGTGCTGCGCTACCAGCGGCGCCTGCGCGTGCTGCCCCGCTACCGGCTCTCCGCGGACAGGATCCCCTGGAACGACAGGCGGCTCTTCATCGGACGCGGATTCCGCTGGACCCAGCTCCACACCCAGCGCCTGCGCGACACCCTGCGGCCGACGGCCCGCAAGTACCTGGCGCCTGCCGCGCTCGAAACCTGGGTCCGCAGGCACGAACCCGCCTGGGAGCGGCATCGCGCCACGCGCTGGATCGCACGTCTCACCGCGGCGGACACCTGGTGGAACCCCCTCCGCCCGCCGCCATCCGTGGGCGGACTGTCCCAGCTCCATGGCGTGGAAATCGACGAACAGGACGTCTGGATCCCCCTCGAGGAACGCAACGGCCACACTCTCGTCCTCGGCACCACCCGGGTCGGCAAGACCCGCCTGGCCGAGGTCCTCATCACACAGGACATCCGGCGTGGAGACGTGGTCATCGTGTTCGATCCGAAAGGGGACGCCGATCTCATGCTGCGCGTCTACGCCGAGGCAAGGCGGGCAGACCGTCCCTGCTACCTCTTCCATCTCGGCTACCCCGAGATCTCCGCACGCTACAACGCCATCGGCAACTTCGAGCGCGTCACCGAGGTGGCCACCCGCATCGCCAACCAGCTCCCCAGCGAAGGCAATTCCGCCGCCTTCAAGGAGTTCGCGTGGCGTTTCGTCAACATCATCGCCCGCGCCCTGGTCGACCTCGGCCGCCGCCCGGACTACCACCAGATCCGGCGCCACATCAACGACATCGAGCCTCTGTTCGTCGAATACGCCCGGCACGCGCTCGCGCGTCTCTCGGAGGCCGGCGAGATCGGCGGCGACTGGGCCGCCCGCGTCGCCGCCATCCAGGACGCCATCAACGACCGCAGCCTCCCCCACGCCTTCAAGGGACGCGGCCGGGAAGCGATCGCCCTGTTCAACTTCCTCCAGGAGACGAGTGTGTACGACCCCGTGCTCGAGGGCCTGACGGGCGCCTTCAAGTACGACAGAACCTACTACGACAAGATCGTGAGCTCGGTTGGTCCGCTCATGGAAAAACTCACCACCGGGAAGATCGCCGAATTGATCTCTCCGGACTACCTGGACGCCTCCGATCCCCGCCCCATCATCGACTGGCGCTCCATCATCCGCATGCGCGCCGTGGTGTACGTCGGCCTGGACGCACTCACCGACGCCACCGTCGCCGCCGCGGTCGGCAACTCCATGTTCGCGGACCTCGTGTCCGTCGCCGGCCACATCTACAAGCACGGCGTGACCTCCGGCCTGCCCGACGTGGGCGATGACGACGGCCCCTTCCGGGTCTGCCTGCATGCCGACGAGTTCAACGAGCTGATCGGCGACGAGTTCATCCCGCTGGTCAACAAGGCAGGCGGCGCCGGGTTCCAGGTCACCGCCTACACCCAGACCTGGTCCGACGTCGAGGCGCGCGTCGGCTCGCGCGCAAAGGCCGGCCAGATCGCCGGCAACTTCAACACGCTGATCATGCTGCGCGTGAAGGAACTCGCCACCGCACAGATGCTCACCGAGCAGCTCCCCGAGGTGGAGATCCAGACTCTCATGCCGGGGGTCTCCGGCGTCATCGACTCCTCCAATCCCGGGTCGGGCGTGGACTTCACCTCACGCAACGAAGACCGCCTCTCCGTCACCAAGGCGCCCCTCCTGACGCCAAACGAGATCATGTCCCTGCCGAAGGGCCAGGCGTTTGCAATGGTCGAAGGCGGACGACTCTGGAAACTCCGCATGCCGCTCCCGGACGCCTCCGGCGATCCGCACATGCCGGACAGCGTTGCCGAGGTCGCGGCGTCAATGCGTCGGTCCTACCGCACCGGCGAGGACTGGTACCAGGATCCGGAGGGCGACGCCCTGGTCGCCGCCGTCGGCGGAGGCGCGCGATGAGCGTCGGGCAGACCGCGGCCCGGACACCCGCGGCAAACACCGCGCAGGAATCACGTGGATTTTTCCACCGCACGCTCAAACTCATCCTGTGGATCGCGGCCTCCCTGCTCATCTCCATCCTGATCGAGTGGGTCGGCATGACCTGGTGGTGGCCCGAGCAGGGCGCCGATCGTGCCCGCCTCATGCTCGAGACCGAAATCGGATTCCTCGCCTCAACGGCGCGCGAGAGCCTCCTGGTCGACGACACCGAGGCATACGCGCGGCAGGCCGCCGAGACCGGCCACGACTGGGTGTGGCGGCGCACGGGACTGGAATGGGCACTGCTCGCCGCCAGCCGGCCACCCGGATCCGATGCAGGATCGCTGCGGCACTGGATGCACGCCGCCTGGCAGGCCATCCGCGAATACGCGGAGGCAGCCATCTTCATCACACAGCTCTTCTTCGTGCGGCTGGCAGTGCTGTCGCTGTCCATGCCCGCCTTCCTGCTGGCGGCGCTCATGGGCCTGCTCGACGGCGCAGTGCAGCGCGACCTGAGACGATGGGGCGGCGGCCGGGAATCCAGCTTCATCTATCACCACGCACGCCGGCTCATCTGGCCGGCCTTCATCGCCACCTGGGTGATCTACCTGTCGTTGCCGGTGAGCGTCCACCCGACGCTGATCGTCATCCCGTTCGCCGCGGCAACCGGCATGATGATCGCCGTCACGGTGGCCACCTTCAAGAAATACCTGTGAGGAGGACACCATGATCCCCAAACCCTCGCGAATGATGCTCGGCCTCGTGACCCTGCTCCTGATGTCCGCCGGCACCGGACACGCCAGCGAAAGTGAACACGATGTGTTGGCGCGAATCGCCCACGAAATCGAACTGCTCGAGCCCCTCATCGCGGAGGCCGAGATGCGCGCCGACCCCGGCGCGCGGATCAAGTTCCGCTACGACTGGCTGCGACAGGACCTCGACCGCGTGCGCCGCGGCATCCTGGACCACGTGGAGGCGCCACGCCCCGAGCCGAGGCGCGTCGCGCCGCTCAGGGGGGACTACCGGCGGTGACGGCGGCCCAGGAAGCCGCCTTCCTGGGGGCCACGGGTCACCCGCCCGCGGGGTTCGGCAACATCGTCTCGTCGATCCTCGTGGTACTGCTGTTCATCTGGGCGGCCTGGCTCGTCGCCCAGGTCATGGGATCTCGACTGCAAGGCAGGGCGCGCGACATCGACCTGCTGTCCGTCGCGTTGCGCGCCTCGGCGCTCATCTGGATCGCCCTGTACATCGTGCAGTGAGAACCGGCCACCGCGGCCGGCAATCCGCGGTATCCATGTAACCAAAAGACGGAGGAATGTAATGATGGAAAGGAAACACATCAAAGCCAGAATCAGGTCCGCATGGACCACCGCGGGCGCCGTGGCAGCGCTCGTGGCGAGCGGCTCCGCAGCAGCCGTTGTCCCGACCCCCCCCGCGCCATCCACCGCGCCCGCCACAAACGATGCCATCTCCTGGGTCGAAGGCGTCTTCGAGGACGCATCAGAGGTCGGGATCCTCGCCATCGGCGTCATCCTGTTCGTCCTGGGCGCCGCCGGCATGATCTGGGCCATCAGCCAGATCATGACCGGGAAGGAGAGCATTGCCGGGGTGGCCAAGATCGGGGTCGCAAGCGCCGGCGGAATCGCCTTCGGCACCTACGCCCTGACACAGGCCTCCGGCATCATCTGATGGAAGACAGTAGACCCAGGGTCCAGGGGGTGCTCGCCGACCGCGTGGACGGCGAGCCCCCCGCCGTTCTCGGACTCTCCACCACGGAACTCCTCATCGTCTCCGGGGGGGTGGGCCTCGTCTGCCTGCCGGCCATCCTGCTCCTCGGCGCGATGTTCGGAGCGCTCGACATCGCCCTCGGCCTGACCGGATTCGCGTTCCTGACCGGCGTCTATGGCGGGTCCGTCATCTTCCGCCGGCTCAAGCGCGGCCGCCCGCTTGGGTACTATCAGGTGCGCCTCGCCATCCTGTGGCAACGACTGTTCGGCGGCCACTGGTTCATCCTGCGGGACGGACCCTGGGACATCGGCCGGACGGCACCCGCCCCCATCAGAAGGAAGAAGTAAATGATTTCGCGCTACCGGCACGAAATCGACAACGCCCGCGCCCACGTGACGAGCCTGTGGGGCGTGATCGCCCTGCTGGCCGCGGCCCTGGCGTGGGCCCTGCACGGCTGGAGCCAGGCCCCCAGCGACATCACCGTCCACGTGCCACCGGACCTCACGCAGGGCACCACCCTGCGCGTGGGTGAGATCCCAAAGCCCAACGTCTATACCTTCGCCTTCTACATGTGGCAGCAGATCAACCGCTGGCCCGAAAACGGCGAGAAGGATTATCCCAACAACCTCTATTACTTCCAGGCATACCTCACGCCGCGGTTCCGGTCCGAGCTGCTCAGACAGCTCGAGCAACGCGGCAAACGAGGAGAACTCGTCGGACGGGCGCGCGCGCTGCACGCGGTGCCCGGCGTGGCCTATGAGGACAGCCGCGTCGACATCACCGCCGACGGCGTCTGGGTCGTCTGGATAGACACCATCATCGAGGAGACCGTCGCCGGACTCGAGGTCAAAAGCACGCCCATCCGCTACCCCCTCCGGGTGATCCGGTACGAAGTGGACCCGGAAGCGAATCCCTGGGGACTCGCGCTCGACGGCTTCGCGCAGGACCCCGTCCGGATCCCCGATTCCGAACTGCCACAGGAGGAACAGAAATGATCCGCGAGACACGTTTCCAGTCCACCACGCTCGCGCTGGTCACGGGCGCCCTCCTCGTCCTGATCGCCACCCAGATCCACGCGGCCACCGGGCGCGCCGTGCACGGGACGCCCGAGCGCGTCACCTGGCGCGGCATGCCCATCGAGGTCGTCCTCTCGCCAGGGGAGGAGCGGTCCATCCGCGTGAAGGGCGCCCGCACCCTCCGGGCCGGGCTCATCGGCGGACCTGTGCCCGGCCTGCGCGTCCAGCCGCTCGGGGACCGGGTATTCGTGACCGCCTCGGAATCCTTCCGCTCCACGCGCATGCTGCTGCGCACGGACCTCGGTGACACGCTCATGCTCGACCTGCGCCTGGACGCCGAGGCCTCGCCCCCCCCGCCCATGGAGATCACGCAACCCGGGCGAAAGGAAGGCAGAGCTGGCGACCGGCCGGTGGCCGTCACCGCACCGCAGGCCTCGTCACCCCCCGACGCGGACGAAGAACCACCCGTGGGTTATCAACGGCTCGTCCGTCACGCCGCGCGCAGCCTCTACGCTCCCCGGCGGCTGGCGCCCTCGGACCCGGCCATCGTCCGCATCCCCCTGCGCGGCGCCGTGCCGACCGAGGCCCTGATCCGCGGCGGCTGCTGCACGGCGCGCCCGGTGGCCGCCTGGCGCGCCCAGGGACGACACGGCCCCCTGTGGCTCACCGCCGTCACCGTCCGCAACGGATTGCCGCGTCCGGTCGAAATCGATCCCCGCATCAGCATCCGCGGCCGATGGCTCGCGGTCTCCGCGCAGTTCTGGCGCATGGGCCCCGCCGACACTGACACCGCGTCCACCACCCTCTATCTCATCTCCGACAGACCCTGGCGGCAGGCGGCCGGCACCATCGTCACGGCATCTCCCGCATCACCGGACGTCGCATCCGAGGGAGCGGCAGCACCATGAATGCCAGGATGAACCGCCTCATCCCCATCATCGGCGGGGTGATGCTCCTCGTCGCCGGCGTCGTGGGACTGCGCGCCTGCAAGCAGGACGACGCGCCACCACCTCCGGCACAAATGACCCAACTGCCGCAAGCGCCGGCGCCGGACGTGGACACACCCGCCGACACGGTCCGGACCCTGTCGGCCCAGGTCGCCGATCTGCTCGACTCGACGGAGAAGCTCACTGAGGAAAACCGCCGCCTGCGCGAGCAGGCCACGGCCCTCCTCGACCGGCAGCAGCGCATCGACGAACGCATCCGCTCACAGGTGAACGAGGCGCTCGCGGCAAACCAGCAACAAGCCGGCCAGCTCGTCTCCGCCCTCACCGAAAAGGTCGACCGGCTGGCGGCCCGGCTGCAGACGCATCGCCAGGACGGCGACAGCACGACCGACAGCACTGCCTGGGACGGCGGAACACAACTGCCCGTGGGCTTCGGCACCGACGCGGATGCGACAGCCATCCACTGGGTGGAACCCCTGGACGGGGACGCCGGCACGACATCGAACGATGCACGGGACCGCCTCGGCAGCCTCGGCGGTCTGATGCCCGCCACCCTGGACGGCAGCCGCCTCGCGGAACACGCCATGGAAGACGCCACCGGCGCCGGCGCGATCCTCACGCGGCCCGAACCACCCCAACCCGAACCGGTCTACACCATCCCCGCCAACTCCACCCTGGTCGGCGCGACCGCCTGGACGGCACTCATCGGCCGGATCCCGGTCGGCGGTCAGGTGCAGGACCCCGTTCCCTTCAAGGCCCTCATCGGCTCGGACAACCTCGCCGCCAACGGCCACGAAATACCCGGCCTCCTCGGCATGGTCATGTCGGGGTACGCCGTCGGCGACTGGACGCTCTCGTGCGTCTCCGGCCGGATCACGTCCGCGACCTTCATCTTCGAGGACGGCAGGATCGTGACCTTCGGGGCCCGCACCGTGGAACCCAACACTGTCGGCCAGGGAAACCAGAACCGGAAAAACCAGGCGGAGCTCGGCTGGATCTCAGACCGGTTCGGCACCCAGTGCGTCGTCGGCAAGCGCGTGACGAACGCGCCCCAGTACCTCACCCAGCGGGTCGGACTGGCGACACTGGAGGCCGCCGCGGCCGCCGCGGCGGCTTCGCAAACCACCACCGTCTTCTCACCCACGGGCGGCGTCTCTTCGACCGCGGTCACGGGCGATCAAACCAAATACATTCTGGGCCAGGCCGCCACCAAGGGCGTGAACGAGATCAGCCAGTGGCTCACCGAGCGCATGGCGCAATCGTGGGACGCGATCTACGTCCAGCCAGGCGCCCCGATCGCCGTCCACATCGACGTGAACCTCCCCATCGACCGCGATCCGGACGGACGCATGATCGACCACCGCCTCGCCGCCGGAAAGAAAGGAGCAACACATGACTATCTGGACTGACATCCTGCGCCCCGTGGTCGCCGCCGTGTCCATCTCGGTGCTGGCCGGGTGCGCCACCACCCAGGAAGACCTCATTCCGCAGGACGGACCGGACATGCTGGACATCTATCGGTCACACATGTCACAGACAGCGCAGCCCGCCCCGGCGGAAGCCGGCATCCGCCGGCAACCGGGCGCCAGCGGGGAAACGGCACCGGACACGCGCTGGAGCCGCGACGCAGTGACGGAAATCGACAACCGGTTCCCGCTCCTGCCGAACCCCTGGCTCGTGCTCTACATCTATCCGCATCTTGCGGAGGACGGCGCGCCCGTGCCGGGCTACACCACCGCCTTCCGGATGTACGCACGTGACGAATTCGCACTGCCCGGGGAGATCGCGGCCCCATGAAACGACGGGTGACGAAACAGGAGACGGCCGCGCTCTACAAGCGGCCCCCGTCTTTCACCGACCTGCTGCCGTGGATGGAATATCTCCCCGAAGAGAAGGTCTTTCTCCTCGAGGACGGACGGTCCGCGGGGCTGGTCATGGAACTCCATCCCCTCGGCTGCGAGGGCCGGCCCGCCGCCTACCTCGCCACCCTGCATGAAGGCCTCCTCGGCGCGCTCGGATCGGTCGCGGAACTCGACCCCGATCCGTGGATACTCCAGTTCTACGTCCAGGACGAGACCGCGCTCGGCAACTTCATCGAATCCCTCCGTGCCTACCCCGCCACGGGCGCGGCCGGCACGGCACTCACGGAGAACTGGCTGCGCATCATGGAGGACCACGTCCGCCACGTGGCAACTCCGGACGGCATCTTCGACGACCGGGTCGTCCTGGGCACCCGCTGGGGCGGCCGCCTGCGACGCATCCGCATGGTGCTCTACCGGCGGCTCAGGAAGGAAGTCCAGGACCTGGAGACCACCATCGAGCAACTGCTCGACCAGGCGGCACGCCTCCAGGCCGCGCTCGAGTCGATCGGGGTGCGCGCGGAGATCGCCGACGGGCGCCACGTGCACGACTGGCTGATCCGCTGGTTCAACCCGGCGCCGGCATCCTGCGGCGGCGACCCCGCCCACCTCCCGCCCTACCCCGGCGACGACAAACTGCCGTTCGGCAGGGACTTCGCCGAGATGCTCACGCTGGCCATGCCGGAATCGGACACGAAGACGGGCGCCTGGCGGTTGGACGGCCTGCCGCACACCATCGTGCCCATGCAGGCGCTCCGCCGCGCGCCGGAGATCGGCCTGTTCACCGCCGAGCGACGCTCCGGGGAACAGATCTACTCCCTCTTCGATCGCCTCCCGCCCGGCACCGTGCTGACGCTCACCCTGGTGTTCAAACCCCAGGACATCCTCCGGCAGCACGTCGCGGCCATCAGGCGCGCCTCCATCGGCGACGCCGCCGAATCCGTCCTGGCGCGTGAAAACGCCGAGGCCGTGGAAATCGCCATGGCCCAGGGCGACCGCCTGATCCCGTCGGTGCTCGCCTTCTACATCCGCGGCAACGATGACCAGGACCTGCGGCGGCAACGAAACACGCTCTCCAGCCTGGTCCTGCACGCCGGCATCCAGACCGTTGATCGCGAATCCGACCTGCTGCCGGTAGACGCCTGGATCCGCAACCTCCCCATGAACCACGACCCCGCCCTCGACCGCGCAAACCGACGATCGAGACTGGTGTTCGCCAGCCACGCGGCAGCCATGCTGCCCCTCTACGGACGGAGCCGCGGCACCGGGCATCCCGGCTTCGTCTTCTGGAACCGCGGCGGCGAACCGCTGACGTTCGACCCCCTCAACAAGGCCGACCGCGCGAAGAACGGCCACATGCTGATCCTCGGCCCCACCGGCGCCGGCAAGTCCGCCACCCTCGTCTACCTGATCCTCCAGGCGCTCGCCATGTGGCGCCCCAGGATCTTCATCATCGAGGCCGGCAACTCCTTCGGCCTGCTGTGCGACTACCTCGCCTCCCTCGGACTCTCCGTCCACCAGGTGGCCATGACACCGTCGTCCGACGTCAGCCTGCCTCCATTCGCCGGCGCCCTGAGCCTGGTCAGGCACGAGATCACCGAGGACATCGAGGACGAGGAAGACGACGACGAAACCCGGGACCTGCTCGGCGAGATGGAACTCTCCGCGCGCATCATGATCACCGGCGGCGACGAACGGGAGGACGCGCGCATGACGCGCGCCGACCGCATGGTCATCCGCCGCGCCATCCTGGACGCCGCCCGCAGGGCCCGCGACGAGGACCGCGACCAGGTCCTCACGGAGGACGTCGCCGAGGCCCTGCGCGCCCTCGGCCATGACCCGGATCTCGACGAACGCCGCCGCGAGCGCGCCGTCGACATGGCCGACTCCATGTCTCTCTTCTGCTCGGGGCTGGCAGGCAGGTTCTTCAACCGGCCGGGCGTCCGCTGGCCGGAAGCGGACGTCACCCACCTGGAGATGGGCATCCTCCAGCGCGAGGGCTACGAGGATCAGCTCACCGTCGCCTACACCGCACTCATGAACCACATCAACAGCGTCGTGGAGGCCAGGCAGCACGAAAGCCGACCCACCGTCGTGATCACCGACGAGGGCCACATCATCACCACCAACCCGCTGCTCGCGCCCTACGTGGTCAAGATCACCAAGATGTGGCGCAAGTACGGCGCCTGGTATTGGATCGCCACCCAGAACCTCGAGGACTTCCCGGACGCCAGCCGTCGCATGCTCAACATGCTCGAATGGTGGCTGTGCCTCGTCATGCCTTCGGAAGAAGTCGAACAGATCGCCCGCTTCCGTCAACTCAGCGACGAACAGCGGCAGCTCCTTCTCTCGGCCCGCAAGGAGTCCGGCAAATACACCGAGGGCGTGGTGCTCACCGATTCCATGGCGGCGCTGTTCCGCAACGTCCCACCCGCCATCGCGCTCGCCCTCGCCCAGACGGAACAACACGAGAAGGCCACGCGGGCGGCACTCATGCGCGAGCACGGATGCACCGAAGTGGAGGCCGCGCTCATGATCGCGGAGGAGATCGAACGGAAACGGAGGGAGACATGAAGAAAGACCATCCGCTACGCATACAGGCCCGGGAAAACCCGCCCCACTGGGCCGGGGAAACCATCCGCCCCTGGGACGAGGCCCTGTTCTCCAGCCTCGAACCCTTCAAGACCCGGGCCTACTGGACCGACCAGGGATCGATCAACGTCTACCGGGTCGTGGGCACGCAGCATCCCGACTACGCCGGACGCTCCTGGTCGTGGTTCCTCGAGGGCGGCAAGCGCATGGAGCACAACCTGGCGCTGCTGGAGCGCAATCCCGGCTACTACGCGAACACGGAGCCCAAGCGGCCCTCGATGTACTACGTCTCCATGGACGGCACCGACTGGTACGTGGGCGCCGACGGCAACCACCGTACCTGCATCGCCCGGTTTCTGTTCGCCGAGACCGGACGCACCATGCTCCACGGCGTGCACCTGACCGACTACCGGTTCGACCACGAACTGCACAGGCTCTACCACCGGCTGAGGGAACTCGCCTTCATGGCCGACCCCGGCATACGCGTGAGTTCCGTCAACCATGCCGTGGGCCGCGACGACACGCCCGGATGGAAACTCGACCACTTCGAGCCCCGCATCCGCTTCGTCGACCCGGCCGAGGATATCAACGCCCTTCTGGACGCCGACGGGGCGCGGCGCACCATCGGCTGGCTGCGGGAAGAACGCGGCCGCCGCGGCTGGTTCAGACGCCGGAGGCGCGCGTGATGACCCGTCACCTGGCCACCGCGGCACTGATGCTGCTCGCCTCGGCCGTGCCCACGCAGGCTCACGCCTTGCCACCCGGCACGCGGGTGGAGGTCTTCACCACCTCCGACCTGCCTGTCCGGCACATCCCATCCATCGAGGGCGTCGAGATCGCCGTCTGGCGGCTCGACGGCATCGTACAGGCGCAGGCCGTCCTGTCCAGGGGACTCCCCGCCGACGCCCGCCGGGCCGCCCGGATCGCCGGAGAACGCCTCCAGCGACGCCGCGACCACCTGGCACCCCGGATGATGGAAGCCGCCCGAGGCCTCGCCCACGCCCTCCTGGACGACGGCATCGACCGATACCCCGCCATCGTGTTCCACGTGCCCGGGCAGAAGACTTCGGTGATCTACGGCATGCGGGACGTCTCGGCCGCCGTCGCCATCCACGAAAACGCCATGGGGGAATGAGATGATCCAACTGAGACCCATCGCGCTCGCGTTACTCGCCCTCCTGCCGCTGCTCGGGCACACGGCCTCGACAAACACCGCCCGGATCCTCTCCGACACCCTGGCCGCGCTCCCACAGTGCCTGAGCTGGCGCATCGAGGGCATGTGCCTCTGGCTGGACTGCGACCTGACCGGCTGCAGCGTCAAGACCAGCCTGAAGGTGAGCCACTATGCGCCCGACGCGGTCGTGACCGTCAGAAACGACATCGCGACGCACCCCTGGACCGAGGCCACGCCGATCCTGGCGGCTTCGTACACCGCGGCCTCCGCCCTCCTCGGCACCCTCGACGGCGGCGGCTACATGGGCGAGAGCGGCCGCGACAAGCGGCGACACCAGATCTACCGGGAGGCCGACGTCATCGGCCATCCCCTCGGCGCGGCGGGCTTCTTGACCGCCGTGACCTGGGTATCCGGCATCTTGTGCCCTCCCATGACGTGGCCGCTGTATCCCTACTTCATCTCGGAACTCGACGCCGCGGTCTGGCGCGCGCAAGTCCCGGCCGAACTCCTGTATCCGGCCTCCTGGATCCCGGGCCTGCGGGATATCGGCACCTTCCCCCTGAACACCTGGGGCAACGTCCATCCCCGCACCGGGCGCGTGACCCAGCAGGACGAACCCAAGGCCGCCGCCGTCATCGCCCAGCGCGCCGGCGACATCGTCACCCGGACCGGGCAACCCCACATCTACACCCCCTTCTCAGCCTATGCGTTCGTCCTGGATCCGGCATTCCGCGTGTCCGGTCCGCCACCGCTGAGAGAGGGGGATGCCGACACAGGCGTCTGGCAGATGCTGGAACCGAAGACGGACAACACCTGCTACGTCTTCGGCGGAAACGACAGCCTCGCCATCACCGGCTGGTCCGATGGCTTCCCCACGGGACGCCGTGACGAAGCCGGCGATTACGTCTTCAATCTCTGGCGGTACTACGAGTGCTGCCGCCGCCGTGGGGCCTATATCGGGTCCGTGCCATGAGAAGCACCATGAGGAGCAGCCACATGACCAAGGGAACGATCACCATCATCGGCGCCCTGCTCGCCGCCCTCTCCCTGCCCGCATCCGCGGCCTCCGCGCCACCGACCGCGACGCAACGGTGGTACTACGAGATCGGCGGGGCCTCCCCCATCTCCAAGCCCGTCAATCCGATGGCCACCAGCATCACGCTCGGCGCCGCGGGCTCCCTCAACCTGAGCTATAGCTGCGGGCGGTTCGACATCACCGCCACGGTGAGCAACCTCTTCACCAACGTCGCCTCCAGCCTCCAGAACGTCCTGCAGGCCACCGTCACGGGCGCGATCGCCGCGCTGCCCCTCTACATCCTCCAGCGCGCCCGTCCCGGACTCTACGAGCTGTTCCAGACCTACATCGCCGACTTCACCCGGAAGTTCAACCTCGCGCTGAAAAGCTGCGAGGACTTCGAGCGCCAGATCCTCGCCGGCAAGGACCCCTACGCCGGCTGGCTGGCCTACGCGAAGGCAAACCGCTGGAGACAGGAGCAGGCGGCCGGCAACGACGCCATCAACGCCAAGACGAACGTCGAAACTGCCGGAGGCGACCTGGGCCTGCCCTGGATCGGCGGCACCAACGCCGCGGGCGCCGGCCAGCCGCCGGTCCAGGTGATCCGGGGGGCGACCCGCGCAGGGTACAACCTGGCGCTCAACCGGCTGCCGACCGACACCACGCCGCCGCCCGTCACGCCAGGTGCCGCGCCGCGCCTGGTGGAACTCTTCCCCACTCCGGCGGCCGCGGAGGAATTCTCGGTGCGGGTGCTCGGAGACGAGGTCATACGCACCTGCGACGGATGCACACGCGAGGCGACCAGCGGTCACGGACTCGCCGTCGAGCTGGAGACCGAACGCACCGCGGTCGCCACGGATCTCGCCACCCTGCTCTCGGGCACTTCCACACCCACCTACGCGGATCTCCAGACCGTCGCGGCACCTGGCGTCGCCATCTCCGCCCGCGTGATCGAAGGCCTGCGCGGCCTCCCCGATGAGCAACGCGCCATCCTCGCCGGTCGCCTGGCGACGGAGATCGCCACATCCCGCGCCGTGGAGAAGGCCCTCGCCGTCCGGCGACTGCTGCTCACGGCCAGGCGCGAACCCAACATCCAGGGTAACAAGGAAGCGCTGGAACGCATCGACAAGGCCGTCGCGGAACTCGAGCGGGAGGTCGACAACGTGCTCTACGAGACACGCATCAGGCGGGAAATCTCGACGGCGGCGGCCGGCACGATCCTCGACCTCGAGACCGACCAGCGCTCCAAAGGCCTCGCGGTCTTCCCTGCGGAACGGGAAGACCTCATCCAGCTTCGCGAAGGCGGGCGATTCCAATGAGCCCCAGGAAACGCCTGTATCTGGTCACCGCGACCTTCCTGGGCAGCGCCGTGCTCCTCCTCGCGGGCATCCTGCTGATGTCCATCCATGCGTCCGGATGGGATGCCACCGTCGCCGCCTGGCAGACGGTCCGGCCGGCCGTCATGGCCGGCAAGATCATCATCATGATCCTGATCGTCTGGCAATGGCACGCCATCGTCGAGTGGGCGGGAGACCGGTTCGGGCTCCCGAGGGAAGACCGACGATATCTCCGGAGCATGCGCTGGCGCCTGGCGGGCGCCTTCGCGGCACTCGAACTCGTCCTCGCCCAAAACCTGATCGGCAGAATCCTCGCCGGATAGGAGGAAATCATGGCCGTCGATTCCTACCTTGAACTCTTCACGACCCTGTTCGGATGGCAGTTCTACGGCATCATATGGGACGTCCTCGCGACGACCGGCATTGTCTTCGTGCCGTTCATCGTCATCCTCGTCTCCCACTGGAAAAGCGCGGCCGCCACCAGCGACTACCGCAGCGCCTGGAGCATCGCGCTGCGGAACACGGAGATCGACTTCTACCTGGCGCTCTTCGTGGCGATCCTCTCCGGACCTCCGACCCTCACCCTCTCGGCGTCCGACCTGTCGTTCACGCCCAGCCCCACGCTGGCCGCGCCTGCGCCCGCCACGGCGACCGTCGCCAGCCCCCAGTCGTCCTACGGCGGCCCCGGCGCCTTCAACAGCGCGGCCGCGCCGACGCCCGGCGGCGTGCAGGTGCCCGTCTGGTGGTACGCCGTGTTGGTCCTCTCCAAGGGCATCAACCACGCGATCCTGACCGGATTCCCGACGGAGCGCGGGCTGCGCATGATCGAGCAGCAGGCGCAGTTCGCAACCATCTCCGACCCGAGGGTGCGCGAGGAAGCCACCCAGTTCTGGAACGACTGCTTCCTCGCGGCGCGGTCGCGATACCTGCGCGAGAAGCCGGACACGCCCACCGTCACGGCCCTGCTCTCCACCTACGGCAACGACGACACGGAATGGATGGGCTCGCACGTCTTGCGCACCCTCTACTATTCCGACATGCGGGCGCGCCGGCCCGTGACGGGGTGGCTCTACGACCCGGCCCGCGACGTGGACTACGACCCCGCCGGCATCCACACCTGGGGCCAGCCGACCTGCGAGCAGTGGTGGAGCGATCCGGTGATCGGCCTGAGAGAGAAAATCGCCTCCATGCCGACCACGGCGAGACTCGAGAACGTCCTCATCAACCTGGCGAGCGCCCTGCCTTCGGCCACCGGCGTGCCGGCGCTCTCGGCCGCCTCGGAAAAAGCCAAGGACTGGGCGGTGCGCGCCGGCACGCCGGT
>JALSGR010000099.1 GCA_026982635.1 Methylothermaceae bacterium
CATCATGTTCAGCAAGGGTATGGAAATCGCCGGTTACGACGACGAGCTGTGGGGAGCGATCCGCGGCGAGATGCAGCGCCAGGAGGATCACGTCGAGCTGATCGCTTCGGAGAACTACGCCAGCCCCCGGGTGCTTCAGGCCCAGGGCACGGTGCTCACCAACAAGTACGCCGAAGGCTATCCGGGACGGCGTTATTACGGCGGCTGCGAGTACGTGGACGTAGCCGAGCGGCTCGCCATCGAACGCGCCAAGGCGCTGTTCGGAGCCGATTACGCCAACGTCCAGCCCCATTCCGGTTCTCAAGCCAACCAGGCGGTGTTTCTGGCTCTGCTGCAGCCGGGTGACACCATTCTGGGGATGAGCCTGGCCCATGGTGGACATCTGACCCACGGGGCCCGGGTGAACTTCTCCGGCAAGCTGTTCCAGGCCGTGCAGTACGGCATCCGTCCCGACACCGGCGAGATCGACTACGATCAAGTGGCCGAACTGGCCCGGGAGCACAAACCGAAACTGATCGTCGCCGGCTTTTCCGCCTATTCCCGCGTCGTCGACTGGCGGCGTTTCCGTGACATCGCCGATTCTGTCGGCGCCTGGCTGATGGTGGACATGGCCCACGTGGCCGGACTGGTGGCCGCCGGCGTCTATCCCAATCCGGTGCCGGCCGCCCACGTGGTCACCACCACCACCCACAAGACCCTGCGCGGCCCCCGCGGCGGCCTGATCCTCGCCAAGGCCGATCCGGAATTGGAAAAGAAGCTCAACTCGACGGTCTTCCCCGGTATCCAGGGCGGGCCGCTGATGCATGTGATCGCCGCCAAGGCGGTGGCCTTCAAGGAAGCGATGGAACCGGAATTCAAGACCTACCAGCGTCAGGTGGTGGACAACGCCCGCGCCATGGCCCAAGTGTTCCTGGAACGCGGCTACGACATCGTCTCCGGGGGCACCGACAATCACTTGTTCCTGGTCAACCTGGTGGCCAAAGGGATCACGGGCAAACAGGCCGAGGCCGCCCTGGGCGAAGCCCACATCACCGTCAACAAGAACGCGGTGCCCAACGATCCCCAGTCCCCCTTCGTCACCAGCGGCATCCGCGTCGGCACCCCGGCGGCCACCACCCGCGGGTTCGGCCTCGACGAATGCCGACGGTTGGCCGGTTGGATGTGTGACGTGCTCGACGACGTGGACGACGCCGGCACCATCGCCCGGGTGCGCGATGAGGTGGTGCAACTGTGCCGGCGGTTTCCGGTCTATGGCAGGTGAGCGCCGGGTTTTCTGCGGTAACATACGTCATGCACTGCCCTTTTTGCGAAGCGCCCGACACCCGGGTGGTGGACACCCGCCTGACCGCCGACGGCAAGGTCCGCCGCCGGCGCGAGTGTGTGCGTTGCCGGGAGCGCTTCACCACCTACGAGACCGCGGAACTGAATCTGCCGCGGGTGGTCAAGCGCGACGGGCGCCGCGAACCCTTCGACGAGAACAAGCTGCGCGCCGGTCTGTCGCGGGCCTTGGAGAAGCGGCCGGTGGAAAGCGCCCGGGTCGATGCGGCGGTGCAACGGATCGTCACCGGCCTGATGCGCCGTGGTGAGCGGGAGGTGCCGTCACGGGAGATCGGGGAGATGGTGATGGCCGAGCTGAAGGGGCTCGACCGGGTCGCCTACGTCCGTTTCGCCTCCGTTTATCGCAGCTTCGAGGACGTGGCCGAATTCCGCCGGGTCATCGACGGTTTGGAACGGGAATGAAGGCTGCCGACTCGTTGTGGATGGCCCGCGCCCTGCGATTGGCGGAGAAGGGCCGTTACACCACCGATCCCAATCCCCGGGTCGGCTGCGTCCTGGTACGGGACGGCGAAGTAGTGGGCGAAGGCTGGCATCGGCGCGCCGGCGGTCCCCACGCCGAGATCGAAGCGCTGCGTGCCGCCGGGGATGCCGCCCGCGGCGCCGACTGCTACGTCACCCTGGAGCCGTGCTGTCATCACGGCCGCACCCCGCCGTGCACCGAAGCGCTCATCGGCGCCGGGGTGCGTCGGGTGGTGGCGGCGATGGAAGACCCCAACCCCCGGGTGGCCGGCAGAGGGCTGGCCCGTCTGCGGGCGGCCGGCATCGAAACCGTGTGCGGGGTGCTGGCCGACGAAGCCGAGCGTCTCAACCGCGGCTTCGTCAGCCGGCACCGTCGCGGCCGGCCCTGGGTCACCGCCAAGCTCGCCGCCAGTCTCGACGGCCGCACCGCCCTGGCGTCGGGGGAGAGCCGCTGGATCACTTCCGCCGAAGCCCGGGCCGACGTGCATCGTCTGCGTGCCGCCGCCTCGGCGATTCTGACCGGCATCGGTACGGTGCTGGCCGACGATCCCCGCCTCGACGCCCGCCTGGAAGGGGAGACGGTAGTCCAACCGCTGCGGGTGGTGGTCGATTCCCGTCTCCGGATGCCGCCCACGGCGCGGATGCTGACGCTGCCGGGGGAGACGTTGATCGCGGCCTACCGGGACGAGGCCGATCGCCGCGCCCGCCTGGCGGCGGCCGGGGCGACGGTGTGGCAGGCGCCGGCCAGGGATGGGCGGGTGGATCTGGCGGCCCTTTTGACGGAGTTGGGCCGCCGGGAGATCAACGATGTGGTGGTGGAAGCCGGCCCCCGTCTCAACGGCGCTTTGGCGGCGGCCGGCCTGGTGGACGAGTGGATCGTCTATCTGGCGCCCTGCCTGTTGGGTGACGACGCCCGCGGTTTGTTCCACCTGCCGGGGATCGACCGCATGGATCGGCGGATCGAGCTGGCCTGGGTCGAGACGCGCCGGGTGGGGCCGGATCTGCGCCTGCGCCTGCGCCCCCGTGACCGTTAGATCATTTATACCGTTATCTAATCGACCATAAACATGTTCACCGGCATCGTACAAGCCATCGGCACGATCACCGCACTGACGCCCCGGGGAGGCGATCTCCGTCTGACCGTGGCCGCCGGCAAGCTGCCGCTGGCGGAGGTACAACTGGGCGACAGCATCGCCGTCAGCGGGGTGTGCCTGACCGCGGTGGCGTTGCAGGACCGGTCTTTCGTCGCCGACGTCTCCCGCGAAACCCTGTCGCGGACCACCTTGGGGCAGGCCCGGGTCGGCGTTCCCGTCAACCTGGAGCTGGCGATGACACCAACGACCCGCTTCGGCGGCCACATCGTCGCCGGGCACGTGGACGGGATCGGGTCGGTGATCGACCGATGGGACGACGGCCGCTCGGTGCGTTTCCGCATCCGGGCGCCGCGGGAACTGGCCCGTTACATCGCCGCCAAGGGATCGATCTGCGTCGACGGTGTCAGCCTGACGGTCAACCGGGTCGACGGTGCCGATTTCGAGGTCAACATCGTGCCCCACACCCTGAAAGAGACCACCTTGGGAACCACCGACGTGGGCGATCGGGTCAATCTGGA
>JALSGR010000100.1 GCA_026982635.1 Methylothermaceae bacterium
GAGATCAACCTGGTGCTGCCCTACCTCGCCTACGCCCGCAAGGACCGCCGCACCAAACCGCGGGACCCCGTGAGTCTGCGTTACCTGGCCGCCATGCTCGAATCGGTGGGCACCGACCGCGTCGTGACCCTGGAAGTGCACAATCCGGCGGCCTACCAGAACGCCTTCCGCTGCGTCGCCGAGCATCTGGAAGCGGCGGCCGTCCAGGTTCCCGCGCTGGCGTCCCGCCTGGATGGGGCGGGAACAGTCGTGGTCGTCTCCCCCGACACCGGCGGCTACAAACGCGCCCAGGATTTTCGCCGACGGCTGGAAAGGCAGCTGGGCCGGGAGGTCGCTACTGCTTTCGTGGAAAAACTGCGCAGCGGCGGCGAGCTGTTTCACGGGCGGCTGGTCGGCCGGGTCACCGACGCGACGGTGCTGATCGTCGACGATCTGATCGTCACCGGAAAGACCCTGATTCACGCCGCCCGCGTCTGCCGCGCCGCCGGTGCCAAAAGCGTCATGGCCGTCGCCGCCCACGGTGTCTTCCATTCGGAAGCCAACGAACATCTGGCCGACCCGGCCCTGGACCGGATCGTGATCTGCAACGGCGTCACTCCCTGGCGCATCGACAACCCGGCGGTCCAAGCCAAACTGGAGATCCTCGATCTCGCTCCCTTCCTCGCCGCGGTCATCGCCGCCATCGACCGGGGCGAATCGCTGACCGAACGCCTGAGCGGGTAGTGCCATGAAACGAACGGTCAAACGGGTTCTCATTCTCGTTTTCACCATCGCCCTGGGAGTCGGGGCTTGGCAGATCGCCACCGAATTCGGCCTGTGGACCGATCCGGAGCGGATTTTCGCGGACCTGCCGGCCAACCGCTGGAAGAAAATCCACACCGCCCGCTTTCTCCGCTGGACCCGCCAGGGACACGGAAGCGCGGTGATCGATCCCGGACGCGGCAAACTGTACGTCTTCGGTTCCGACACCCACAACCACGACTGGGACAACAGCGTTCATGAGTTCGACCTGGCCACCCTGCGCTGGACCACCCATTATCCCCCCGCTCCCAAATCGAGCTATCGGGCCGACGGGCAGGGACGGGCCGTTGCCGGCGAGGGCATGCTTCTCCCCTGGGCCATGCACGTGTTCGACAACCTGGTCTACGATCCCCGCTTGCATGCCCTGATCCTCACCGCCCGTCCCGACCACAACTACGAGGCTCATCGGATCGCCCCCCAGGCCAGGATTCATCCCACCTGGATCTATCACTTGACCGACCGAACCTGGTCGATCCTGCCCAACGACGGTCAGCCTTATCCGTCCAACTTCGCCGGCGCCACGGCTTACGATTCGTTACGGGACACGATCGTTCTCTACAAACACGGCATCTACGAACTGGGGCCGGAACGCAGGCGCTGGCGCCTGGCCACCCGGGAATCCCATCACACCATCCACTACAACCTGGAATACGACCGTATCCACCATGTTTTCGCGGTCTTCGGCGGCAAGAGCGATGCGGTCTGGCTGTATCGGCCCGATCTCCTGCCCGGCAGGCCGGGCCGCTGGGAGCGACGTGATCCCACAGGAGATCCCTGCCCCGCCGACGAGGCGTTCCCGGTCGCTTTCTCACCCCACCTGGGTCAGTTCCTCCTCCTGCCCCGGGAGCGCCAAAGACAAAGGCGGGTCGCCTGTCTGTACGACGTGGCCACCAACCGCTATCGACGTCTTCCCAGCGCCGATCTTCCCATCGCCGACAACATGAACTACATGATGACCTACGATCCGGTGCGACGGGTCTTCTTGCTGATCACGGGGGATTGGCGCCAACCGCTCACCGTCTGGGCGTTGCGTTTGGCCCCGGAATCCGGAAAGGCGAATTGATCGCTGACGAGCCTTGGGCACCCATCCATTCGGGTTGCCGGTCCCCTTCGGCAGAAGTGATCGGTGGCAAGTTGTCGGCCCTGATGGGTTGACGGCGCTATTTCCTAGTATCATACTCAACAATGCCCGCATCGGCAGCACAGGTGAATCGCCATGAACGACAAAGCGCTGGTCGCCGAACACGCGGCCCAACAGGTCGAGGACGGGATGGTCGTCGGTCTCGGCACCGGCTCCACCGCCGATCGTTTCATCGAAGCCCTGGCGCGGCGCCACCGTGACGAAGGGCTGAAAATCACCACCGTCGCCAGTTCCCCCATCAGCGCCATCAAGGCCCGTCAGGCGGGGCTGCCCCAGGTGGCCCTGGCGCAAATCGACCGGCTGGACCTGTATGTGGACGGGGCGGACGAGGTCACGCCGGACCTGACCCTGCTCAAGGGCCGAGGCCAGGATCTGGTCCAGGAAAAGCTGCTGGCCAGAGCCAGCGGGCGTTTCTGGGTCCTCGTCGACGCCTCCAAGCGGGTCTCCCGCCTCGGTGAACGCTTTCCCATCCCTGTGGAAGTGTGGCCGTTCGCCTGGATGGTGGTCAAAACCCAACTGGAAGAACTGGGCGCCCAGGTGACGCTGCGCCAGAGTTCCGCCGGCGTGGCCGTCACTTCCGCCGGCGGCGTGGTGCTCGACTGCCACTTCGACCCCAGTCTGGAAGCCGCCGCCCTGAACCGGCACCTCAACGATCTGCCGGGCGTGCTGGAACACGGTATCTTCCTCGATCTGACCGATACCGTGTGGCTGGCCGAGCAGGGGCGGATCTCGGCGCTTCATCCCCCTTCCCGTTAACCACAGGAGGAGAATCATCATGCTGTTACAAGCCAACCAACCGGCACCCGACTTCACCGTTCCCAACCAGAACGGCGAAGCGGTCAGCCTGGCCGATTTCCGGGGCAAGAAAAACGTGGTGTTGTATTTCTACCCCAAGGACGACACTCCCGGCTGCACCATCGAAGCCAACGAGTTCACCCGGCTGGCGGACGAATTCGCCCGCTACGACACCGTCGTCCTGGGTGTCAGCAAGGACCCCTGCGACATGCATCGGGCCTTCATCACCAAGTACGGCCTCAAGGTGGATCTGCTGGCCGACACCGACGGCACCCTGTGCGAGAAGTACGGCGTCTGGCAGGAAAAGGAAAAGGCCGGCGTCAAGAAGATGGGCATCGTCCGTTCCACCTTCATCATCGACAAGAATGGCGACATCGCCTACGCCGAATACGGCGTCAAACCGGAGGGCCACGCCCAGGCCATGCTGGAGAAGGTCAAAGCCATGGCTAGCTGACGCCCAGACGCCGGGCGTAGCCGGCGGCCAAGGCCAGGTAACGCCGGCCCCGCCAGTACCAATGCAACCTGCGCTCCGGCGGCAGTTCCCGGAGACGGGCCAACACCAGCCGGCCCCGCAGGGTGGCGCGGTACGACATGTAGAACCAGCGCAGCGGCGGCGGCAGTTCGTCGCCGCTGTAGCGGTCATAGACTGACAGAAAC
>JALSGR010000101.1 GCA_026982635.1 Methylothermaceae bacterium
GGTATCAGCACCAGACACCAGTGAAATTTCATGAAAACTCCTCGCTTGTGGGACGGAACGGTGGTTCGCCGGCGCGAACCGGCCTGTCACCGGCGCACGGCCGGTGTTGTTGTCGTCAAGCGAGGGTTCGGGGCGGTTTGCCGGGTGGTGGGGAGGCGAGGGGTGACGGAAGAATCCAGTGGGAAAACGGCCGTTCGTTGCCTAGGACCGAAAACGAGAGCCGGAAGGGCGCGATGAGGATCGCCGTCGGTGCATGACAACCGCTTTGCCCGGGGCAGGAAAGCCCGGGGCCGCAGCCGGGACAGGAGTGGCCGCAATGGCGTGTGCCGCTCCCGCTGGAAAGGGACGGCCCGGCGTCCGACGGGACGGCTGCCTCGATGATCCCGGCGCCGTCCGCCACGGTACGGTCCGGGGTGGCGGCCGCCGGCTGAGCGGCCCACCCCAGAACCATCAGGCAGATGAACAGACGCAGGATCATATCCCTTCCCGTGAGAATCATGGGTTCTAACCATAACAGAACGGGGAAGACGAGGCAATGGACAAGGTTCGCCGCCCTCAACACCTATCAATTTGCTTTTACGGGGGCTGGGAAGGGTCTGCCGGACCGAAATTCGTCCGTAAATTTAGGCCCGGAGCGGCCATCCATGGCCGCTGACAGACCCTTCCCAGCCCCCTTCGGCAGAAGTGATAGGTGGTAAGTTCGCCGCCTTCTAGGCGGCGGCGAACGGTTTCAGGTCGCCGGGTTTGCGCAGCATCTTGTCCACTTCCCCCTGATGCATCTCCTCGGCGGCGATCATACGGCGGGCGTATTCCTCCAGCAGCACCGATTTCCCCGCCACCTCGGCCAGCAGTTCCCGGTAGATTTCCAGGGACTTGCGTTCATGTTCCAGTGATTCGCGCAGGATGTCGCCGATGTCGTGCTTGTGGGTTTCCAACAGCGGGCCGATACCCAGCGACGGATGGCCGCCGAGGTGGGTGATCAGTTCGCCGGCCTCGCGGGCGTGCGCCAGCGCTTCTTCGGCCTGTTCCTTCATCCACGAGACGATGGGAATGCGGCTGTAACCGAAGACCATCAGGGAATAATGGGTGTAGCGGACCACGCCGGCCAGTTCGAATTCCAGGATGCGGTTCAGCAGGTCGATGACTTTGTCACGGTCGATGGTGCTCATGGGTGCCTCCTTTTCGGTGAATGGAAGGAAAACGGGGTGTTTTTGGTCTGTTTCAGACGTTCGATGCAACTTTGCAACACCAGTTTCCGCGCCAGCCGGTGGCTGACGGCATCGAGGCTGCGGAATTCGGCCGCATACAAAGCGCCCTCGGAAAGCAAGCGTAACAGAACCGGCGCGGGTAGTTCCAGACGAAGGTGCGATGCCGGATCGGACCTGCCGGTCGTGGTCAGGTATCGGCGGTCAGGATTCGCCATCGCTTTTCCTCTTGATTTTGAACCAGTTGGCCGAGCGCCCGGACGAAGGCGCTGAGACTGGCGTTGGACAACAACAGGCAGGGCTTGTCGTAGCGCCGACAGGCGGCCTTGATCCGTTGCACCGCATCGTGGCTGACTTGATCCAGGGGACAAATCACCCAATCGGCGCGGGCCAAGAGGCCGTCGAGGCGGGTGCGGCCGTGTTCGCGGCCGCCGTCGTGGGTGATCAGTTCAGCCTTGCAGCGTTCCACCCATGCCCTGAGGAAGGGCCATTGGCTTTTCAGGCCGCCGACATAGAGAATGCAGCGTCCTTCCAGTCGGGAAAAGTCGATCGCCGGGGTTTCTTCCCCACGGCGGGCGGGAAGATCCGGTTCACTGGAAGTCTGCCGTGGGGTCGGCGTTTCGCCCTGGTTTTGCCCGTGTCGTGCCGCCAGGGCCATCTCCAGGCGTTCGCATCGGGCCGCCAGCCGGTTGCACAGCGCTTTCGTTTCCGCCAGGCGCCGTTCGAGACGCGCTTGGGCCGCACCGGAACGCCAGTTTCGCAATTGATGCTCGGCGGCCTGCAGGCGCCGGCGTAAGATGGGCAGGTATTCGGCCTGGGCCTGCAGTTCGTCGATCCGTGCCTGTTTTTCCGCCAGGCGGGCGTGAAACCGTTCCCGGAGCTGCGTCAGGGCATGGCGCAACGCCGTCGTTTCCTGGGTCAGTCGGGCCAGGCGCGCCATGTCGAGCCGGATACGGGCCCCCTGCAGGTGAGACAGCATATGGATGTCACCGAACAGATGGAACAGAAAGCGCTCGTCGGCACAGGGATGGGTGACGGCGGCCCAGTAGGGGCCGGCGATGTCACCTGCGTCCCGTGCTTCGTGCCAGAACGCGCGGAGCGCCTCGCCGTCCTTGGCGGTACGGGCGCGGCGCAACGCGATGGCGTACTTGCGGTCCAGGTATTTGTGCGTCGTTTTGGCCAGTTTGCCCGGTTGGGCGACGGCGGTGACGAAGGAACAGTGCAGCTCGTAGTCGCTGAAGGCTTCGGGAATGGGAATGCCGGCCTTCCGACACAAGGTGCGCAGCTCGGTCAGGGAAAGACAGGTGCCGATTACGCTGCAGTGGAAACGGTGTTCCAATTGCCACAGTTTTTTTCGTTGTCTTGGGGTTTCCGCCATCGTCACCTCCCGGTGTTCACTGAAAACGCCAATGGATACGGATAAAAATGATAATGATTATCATTTTTGTGTCAACCGGGGCTGCGGATTTGCTCACGCCGGGGGCGGCATATCGCAGGCACGAAAAAGCCGGCCCACGGGCCGGCTTCCCGAAGATGAAGGCGACGAACCTGCTTACCGCGCCTTGCCGGCCTCGGTGGCTTCGGGCACCTCGATCAATTTCCCGGTCTTGCAGTCGTAGATGTAGCCGTAGACCGGGATCTCCGCCGGCACCAGCGGGTGGGACTTGATCCGCACCACGTCGTCGATCACGCTCTGCTTCTGATCCTCGATGGTGAGCCAGCGGATGTACTTGCCCCAGGGAGAGCCGGGTCCCTCACCCACGTCCTTCCAGCCTTCCTCGGTGAGCTGGGCGGTTTTCAAACTGCTGGCGAGCAGGTTTTCCATGATCTGGTCGGTGAAGGTCTCCATGCCGCAGTCGGTATGGTGGATGACGAACCATTCCCGAGTGCCCAGCAGCTTGTAGGAAATCACCAAGGAACGGATGGCGTCGTCGCTGGCCCGCCCGCCGGCGTTGCGGATCACGTGGGCGTCGCCTTCGGAGAGACCGGCGTACTTGGCCGGGTCGAGGCGGGCGTCCATGCAGGTGAGGATGGCGAATCGCCGCGCCGGCGGCATCGGCAGGTCGCCCTTGTCGAAGGTGGCGGCATATCGTTCGTTGGCTTTCAGGACTTCTTTGACGATGTTGCTCATGACGGTTCTCCTCGAGTTTTCTCAAGTCTATGGTTGGGGACGGATGACGATCTT
>JALSGR010000102.1 GCA_026982635.1 Methylothermaceae bacterium
TCCCTGATCGCGGTCACCGAGGAGGAAGGCAACCTCCAGCTCAACCGGGTGGCCGTCGGCGACCACATCCTCCTCGGCGGCGACAACATGGATCTGGCCCTGGCCTACGTGGTGAAAATGAAGCTGGAGCAGGAAGGCAAGCGGCTCGACCCCTGGCAGATCCAGGCGTTGACCCACGGCTGCCGCGAAGCCAAGGAAAAGCTCCTGGCCGATCCCGACCTGGCCCAAGCGCCGGTGGTCGTCCCCAGCCGGGGCTCCAAACTCATCGGCGGAACCCTGCGCACCGACCTGACCCGCGAGGAAGTCAACCGCACTCTGATCGAGGGATTCTTCCCCATCGTCGATATCGGCGAAAAACCTGTCTCCCGCCCCAGGACCGGCCTGACCACCCTGGGGCTTCCCTATGCCCAGGACGCCCGCATTACCGTCCACCTGGCCCACTTCCTGAGCCGTCAGGTGGGGGCGGTGGCGGAACTGGAAGGGGTCGGCCTGCCGGAAGGCGCCTCCTTCATCCATCCCTCGGCGATCCTGCTCAACGGCGGCGTATTCAACGCCGACATCCTGGCCCAGCGGATCCTGGAGGTGGTCAATCACTGGCTCGAGGCCGACGGCGCCCCCCCGGCCCGGCTGCTGGAAGGCGCCGATCTGGATCTGGCCGTCGCCCGCGGCGCCGCCTATTACAGCTACGTGCGGCTCGGCGGCGGGGTTCGCATCCGCGGCGGCACGGCGGCCGCCTACTATGTCGGGGTGGAAAGCGCCATGCCGGCGGTTCCCGGCTTTCCCCCGCCGATCCGTCTGCTGTGCGTGGCGCCTTTCGGCATGGAGGAAGGCACCGAAGCCCCGCTGCCCCCCTACGAGTTCGGTTTGGTGGTGGGCGAACCGGTGCGCTTCCGTTTCTTCGCCTCCACCGTGCGCCGGGACGATCCCGTCGGCGCCCTGCTGGATCAATGGTCCGAGGACGAAATCCAGGAACTGGCGGAGATCGAGATCACCCTGCCGCCGGAAAACCATCAACCCGGTGAAGTGGTGCCGGTCCAGCTGGCGGCGACCTATACCGAAGTGGGCACCCTGCGCCTGGAAGCGGTGGCCAAGGAAACCGGCGAACGCTGGAAGATCGAGTTCGAGGTGCGTGGCAAGGAAATCCCGCAAGGCACCGTTTCGGAACCGGAACCCCCCCCGCCCGCTGAAGCGGAAACCGAGGCGCCCGTCCAGGCGGCTGCGACCGAGGAACCACCGGCCGAGGAAACGGAGGAGGAACGCGCCGAGCGGGAACGCAAAGCCGGCTTCTGGCCCTTCAAAAAATAGACCGTGACCGAAGCAGCGCGATTTCTGGTCGGCATCGACCTGGGCACCACCCACACCGTGGTGGCCTATGCCGATCTCCAAGCGGGTGAAAACGCTTCGATCCACCGCTTCGCCATTCCCCAACTGATCGGCCCGGGGGAATTGGCGCAACGCCCCTTGCTGCCTTCGGTCCGCTATCATCCGGCCGCGGGCGAGCTGAACCCGGAGGAAACCCGCCTGCCCTGGCCACCGCTGGGGGACGATCCGATACCCGAAGCCGTACTCGGCGAACTGGCCCGCCGCCTCGGCAGCAAGTCCCAGGGACGCCTGGTCACCAGCGCCAAGAGCTGGCTGTGCCACAGCGGGGTCGATCGGCTGGCCGCAATCCTCCCCTGGGGCGCCCCGCCGGAAGTCCCCAAGGTTTCCCCCCTGATCGCCAGCGCCAGCTACCTGGCCCACGTCCGGGGGGCCTGGAATTACCGCTTCCCCGAATTTCCCCTGGAAGCCCAGGAGATCGTGATCACGGTCCCCGCCTCGTTCGACGAATCGGCGCGCGCCCTCACCGTGGAAGCCGCCAAAGTGGCCGGCCTGGATCGCATCCGCCTGCTGGAGGAACCCCAGTCGGTCTGCTACGACTGGCTGCACCGCCACCGACGGGATCTGAGCCGACTCACCGACTGCCGTCTGTTGCTGGTGGTGGACCTGGGGGGCGGGACCACCGACCTCACATTGATCGCCGTCGCCGGTGGCGGCAAGGAACCCGAACTGACCCGCATCGGGGTCGGGGATCATCTCCTCCTGGGGGGGGACAACATCGACCTGATGCTGGCTCACCTGGCCGAGGAACGCCTGCTGAATCAGGGAGGTCGCCTGTCTCCGGCGGATTTCGCCCAGCTGGTGGAACAATGCCGCCAAGCGAAGGAGCGTCTGTTAATGGAAGAAGGGCCGGACCGCGCCACGGTGACTCTGCTGGGAACCGGCCGCCGCCTGGTGGGCGGCGCCCGCTCCGTCACCCTGACCCGGGAAGAAGTGCACCGCATCGTGCTCGACGGCTTCTTCCCCAAAGTCGGCCTGCAGGACCATCCCCAGGGCGTCCGCAGCGGCCTGGTGGAATTCGGTCTGCCTTACGTGGCCGATCCCGCCATCACCCGCCACATCGCCGCCTTCCTCAGCCACCATCGCCGGATCGCCCAGCAGGCGCTGGGGAACGTCGATGCCCCGCCGGTTCCCGACGCCGTCCTGTTGAACGGTGGCGTGTTCCTGAGTCCGGTCCTGACCCGGCGGCTCGTGGAGGTGATCCAAAGCTGGGGCACCGTCCCGCTGCGGCTGCTGGACAATCCCCACCCGGATTTCGCCGTGGCGGCCGGCGCCGTGGCTTACAACCTGGCTCGACGCGGCTGGCAACCCCGAATCGGTGGCGGCGCCCCCCGAAGCTACTTTCTGGTGGTCGAGGGGGAACAGGGCCGTCCCCAGGGAATCTGCCTGCTTCCCCGCGGCACCGAAGAAGAACGCGAGATCCTGTTGCAGGACCGGGTGTTCGCCCTGCGTCTCGGTCAACCGGTGCGTTTCCACCTGGTCTCCTCCACCGAGGATCACGACTACCGGCCTGGCGAGATCGTCGCCGTCGAGGGGGAACGTTTCGTCCCCCTCCCGCCCCTGGTGGTTTCCCTGGCCACCGAGGCAAGGCGGGAGATCCCGGTCCACCTGGCAGCCAGGCTGACGGAAATCGGCACCCTGGAACTGGACTGCGTCGCCATCGACGACCCCGAGCGTCGTTGGCAACTGGCCTTCGAACTACGGCGCCAGCCGATCAAACCCCATACTCTGCAGGATGCCTCCCATCCCCATTTGGCCGAGGCGGTGGCATTGATCGACGCTGTGTTCGGCAAAAAATCCAAGGCGGTCTCGCCCAAACTGGTCAAGGCTCTGCGGGTGGAGCTGGAAAAGCGCCTGGGGCCGCGCCACCGCTGGGACGTTCCCCTGCTCCGGGAACTGGCCGACACCCTGCTGGCGGGCGGCAAACACCGCCGCCGCAGTCCCGAACACGAACGCACCTGGCTGAGCCTGACCGGTTTCTGTCTGCGCCCGGGTTTCGG
>JALSGR010000103.1 GCA_026982635.1 Methylothermaceae bacterium
ATACCTATCACTTTACTTTTACGGGGGCTGGGAAGGATCTGCCGGACCGAAATTCGTCCGTAAATTTAGGCCCGGAGCGGCCATCCATGGCCGCTGACAGACCCTTCCCAGCCCCCTTCGGCAGAAGGGATAGGTGGTAAGGAACCGGCGGGGACGAGTTGTTTCCTCCCCCCGGCCGCGCTATGCTCGAACCCCTTGCCAAACAGAGGAGTGGATCATGCCGTTGACACCCGCCATTCTGCCGGAACTAATCCAAGCGTCCCTGGAAACCATCGACGCCCATGCCGAAGAAGTGACCCGGCTGGACCAGGCCCTGGGGGACGGGGACCACGTCACCAACCTGCAGCGCGGACTGAAGGCGCTGTCGGAGCAAAGCGCCGAACTGGCCACCATGAAGGACTGGAGCCAGGCGCTGCAGAAAATCGGCATGACGGTAATGAGCAAGATCGGCGGCGCTTCCGGCTCCCTCTACGGCACCCTGTTCGTCGCCATGAGCAAGGCACTCAAAGACAAGCCGATGGATTTCACCGCCTTCGCCGAGGCCTTCCACGCCGGCGTGGAAGCGATGAAACAGCGCGGACGCTCGGACGTGGGGGAAAAAACCATGCTCGACACCCTGGTGCCGGTGGCCGAATGTCTGCGTCGGGCCGCCGAGGCGGGCGTTCCCCTGGACCAGGTGCTGCCTCAGGTCAAGGAAGCCGCCACCACCGGCATGGAATCGACCCGCGATATGCTCGCCACCAAGGGACGGGCCTCCTACCTGGGCGAACGCACCCGCGGCATCGTCGATGCCGGCGCCCGCACCAGCCAGTTGATGATCTGCGCCATCGCCGACCGGCTGGCCCGGGAGCTAGACTAGATGCCCCAGCGCAGCGCGGGGGTGTGAACCGGCGCGTCCCACAGACGGATCAGCTCGTCGTCGAGCAGGGCCAAGGTGATGGAGCAGCCAGCCATGTCCAGGGCGGTGGTATAGTTGCCCACCAGGGAGCGGCAAATGTCGATCCCTGCCTGGCTCCAGAACTCGTGAGCCAGTTCGTACACCAGATGAAGCTCCATCGAGGTGGTGGCGCCGAGGCCGTTGACGTGTAGCAGCGCTTTCTGCCCACGGCGGGGATGGAGCTCCTCGTCGATGGCCTCCACCATCGTCTTGACGATTTCGGTGGCGCTGGCGAACTCGACGATCTCCCGCCCGTGTTCGCCATGGATGCCGACCCCGAACTCGATCTTGTCCGGCGGCAGATCGAAGGTGGGGCCGCCCAGGGCCGGCACGTTGCAACCGCTCAGGGCGACGCCGATGGAGGCGATGCGCCCGGCCACCCGGTCGCCCAGGGCCTTCAGCGACCGGAGATCGGCGCCTTCTTCTGCCGCGGCACCGACGATCTTCTCGACGATCAGCGTGCCCGCCACGCCGCGGCGGCCGATCTCGTGCTCCTTGGGCAGGGCGATGTCGTCCTGAACCAATACGGTTTCGCTGGGGCAATCGAGCATTTCGGCGGCGATCTCGAAATTCATCACGTCGCCGGCGTAGTTCTTGACGATGAACACCACCCCGGCCTCTCCGGCGACCGACTGGGCCGCGGCCAGCATCTGGTCCGGGGTGGGCGAGGTGAAAATCTGCCCCGGACAGGCGGCATCGAGCATGCCTTGGCCGACGAAGCCGGTGTGCAGGGGTTCGTGGCCGGCCCCGCCCCCGGAAATCACCGCCACTTTGTCCGGCGAAGGCCGTTTGCGCCGCACGAAACGCGGTTCGAAACTAACCGCCACCAAATCGGCGTTGGCTTTGGCGAAACCACGGAGGCTCTCGTCGAGCAGGGTGTCGACATGGTTGATGAATTTTTTCATGACAGCTCCAAGGTTTTCTGGACACGGATTTTACTGAATGCCATACTTCCGGGAGTATGGCAGAACCGAAACGGTCAGACAATCAAGTCCGGATCGGCCCCCAGGGCCGGGTGGTCATTCCGGCGGTCTTGCGCAAAGCCTTGAACCTGAAGCCCGGCGACCAGTTGGTCATTCACCGGGAAGGCGACCGCCTGGTGCTGGAACGGCGGGAGACCATCATCAAACGCCTGCAGGAACGGTTTCGTCACATCTCCAAGGAAATCAGCCTAGCGGACGAACTGATCGCGGAACGGCGCGAGGAAGCCCGCCGGGAAGCGGGCGAGGAAGCGCGATGAGCCTCGTGCTGGACGCCTCGGCGATTCTGGCCTTCCTTCACGACGAGCCGGGATCGGAGCAGGTGACGGCCGTGCTGGACGGGGCGCTGGTTTCGGCGGTGAACTGGGCGGAAGTTCTCCAGAAAGCGCTGCAGCAGGGCGCCGATGTCCACGGCATGGCAGCGGAATTCTGCAAAGTAGGCGTGATCTTCGAACCCTTTTCCACCGCCCAGGCGGAAATCGCCGCCCGCCTGTGGGAGAAGACCAGACACCTGGGCCTGTCCCTGGCCGACCGGGCCTGTTTGGCTTTGGCGCTGGACAGAAAGCTGCCCGTGATCACGGCCGACCGGGTCTGGGGCCACTTGGATCTGGCGGTGGACGTCCAAATTCTGCGCTGAAGCCGGTGTTTCAATCCTGCGCCAGCGCCCGGATCACCGCAGGCAGATCGCGCAGCACCCAATCGGGCCGGTAGTCCACCCGGGCCAGGTCCGCTTCCTTCGACACCCCGGTCAGCACCAGCAGACTGCGGATGCCGGCGCGTACCGCCCCCAGGATGTCGGTTTCGAGCCGGTCGCCCACCGCGGCGACCCGCTCCGGCGCCACGCCGAGACGCTCGAGGGCTTGGCGGTACAACTCCGGTTCCGGTTTGCCGATGACCACCGGCCGCCTGCCGGTGGCGGCCGTCAGGGCGGCGAGGATGGCGCCGTTGCCGTGGCTGATGCCCAGTTCCATCGGCAGGGTGGTATCGGCATTGGTGGCGACGAATTCGGCCCCCCGGTTGAGATTCAGGGTGGCGGTGGCCAACTTCTCCCAGGTCAGGGTCTCGTCCTTGCCTACCACCACCACGTCCGCCTGCCAGTCCGGCGTGGCCTTGTGGGTTCCCGTCAATGGGAACCCCTGCCGTTTCAGCGGTTCCACCAGACCGGCCTCGCCGATGGCGAAGACCCGGGTGTGCCGCGGATCGCGCCGCCGGGCCAGCCAGGCGGCGGTGGCGATTCCCGAGGTCAACACTTCTTCCGCATCGACGGTCACACCCAGGCCGGCCAGTTTGGCCACATACTGACGCGGGGTGGCGCTGGCGTTGTTGGTCGCCAGCACGAAGGGCATTCCCCGCTTCCGCAGCACCTGAAAAAATTCCTGTACGCCGGGCAACGGCCGACTGCCGTGCCAGAGCACACCGTCCATATCGATGATCAGGGCTTCCACCCCGGCCAGAGGCTTTT
>JALSGR010000104.1 GCA_026982635.1 Methylothermaceae bacterium
CACGCTCACTATCAGCAGACCCGGGAGCGACTGGCGGGGGTAGGGGAATGATCGGTTTCCTGCGCGGCCGCCTGGCGGCGAAACAGCCGCCGTCTCTCCTGCTCGACGTGGGTGGGGTCGGTTACGAGGTGGACGCTCCCATGTCCACTTTCTACCGCCTGCCGGAAACCGGCGGCGAGGTGACCCTCTACACCCACCTGGTGGTGCGGGAGGACGCCCACATCCTCTTCGGTTTCGCCACCGAGGCCGAACGCGCCCTGTTTCGCGCCCTGATCCGGGTCAACGGGGTGGGGGCCAGAATGGCCCTGGCGATCCTCTCCGGCCTGAGCTGCGAGGAGTTCCACCGCTGCATCGAATTCGGCGACGCCGCCACTCTGCAGCGTCTTCCCGGCATCGGCAAGAAGACCGCCGAACGCCTCATCGTCGAGATGCGCGACCGTCTGCCCCAGGCGGGTGATGCCGCCCCCGCCATTGCCGGCGCTTCCGATCCCCTGGCCGAGGCCGCCGAGGCGCTGGTGGCCCTCGGCTTCAAGCCCGCCGAGGCCGGCCGCTTGCTGAAACAGGTGGAGGGCCGGGCCGATTCGGTGGAAGACCTGATCCGCCTGGCCCTCAAGCGGGCGGGGAACAAATGATGGAAGGCCGTCTCGTCACGCCGGTGCAGAACCGTGACGAAGCCGCCCTCGACCGCGCCATTCGCCCGCGACGCCTTGAGGACTACATCGGCCAGCCCCAGATCCGCGAGCAGTTGACGGTCTTCATCGAGGCCGCCCGCGGCCGCGGCGAGGCCCTCGATCACGTTCTCATCTTCGGGCCCCCGGGGCTGGGCAAGACCACCTTGGCCCATATCATCGCGGGCGAGATGGGGGTCAACCTGCGCCAGACTTCGGGCCCGGTGCTGGAAAAGCCCGGGGATCTGGCGGCGATCCTCACCAACCTGGAGCCCCACGACGTCCTCTTCATCGACGAGATCCACCGGCTCAGCCCGGTGGTGGAGGAGGTGCTGTATCCGGCGATGGAGGACTTCCAACTGGACATCGTCATCGGGGAGGGGCCGGCGGCCCGCTCCATCAAGCTCGATCTGCCCCCCTTCACCCTGGTGGGGGCCACTACCCGTGCCGGCCTGTTGACCTCGCCCCTGCGCGACCGCTTCGGCATCGTCCAGCGCCTGGAATTCTATGCCGTCGAAGACCTTGAGAAGATCGTCACCCGCTCGGCGCGGATCCTGGGCTTGGAGATCGACGCCGGCGGGGCCCGCGAGATCGCCCGCCGCGCCCGCGGCACTCCCCGTATCGCCAACCGGCTGCTGCGTCGGGTGCGCGACTACGCCCAGGTCAAAAGCGACGGCCGGGTCGATGTCGAGACCGCCGCCGACGCCCTGGCGCTGCTGAAGGTCGATCCCTGCGGTTTCGATCCCTTGGACCGCCAGTTGCTGCGCACCATGATCGAGCAGTTCGACGGCGGTCCGGTGGGGCTGGACAGCCTCGCCGCCGCCATCGGCGAGGAGCGCGGCACCATCGAAGACGTCCTCGAGCCCTACCTGATCCAGCAGGGCTATCTGATGCGCACACCGCGCGGGCGCATGGCCACCCCGAAGGCGTATCTCCATTTCGGCCTGACGCCCCCCGGCGGAGCGAGTGGAGATTTGTTCGATCAGCCATGACTTACTGGCGGCATCCGCGGCAGGTCGTGCACGCCGTTTGCTATTAAAACAATATGCGATATGTTTTAATAGCAATCCCCGCTATTCAAGAAAGCTTTAATAACGAAGGCGCAGCAGGTGCAACGGGGAATCACCGGCGAGTACGTCACCAGCATGACAGGCGGCGAGCGCGTGTGCGCCTTTGTGCCCATCCCCTTGCCGCCCCAGCCGCCGCTCGAGTTTTCGCCCGCCCGCCAACGACTGCTGGAAAGGGCGACACTGGCTTTGGGTCGGTTGGACAGCATCACCCTGTTGCTGCCGGAACCGGATATTTTCCTGTATGCCTATGTTCGCCGCGAGGCGGTGCTTTCCTCGCAGATCGAGGGCACCCAGTCGTCATTGTCCGATCTGTTGCTGTTCGAGTTGCCGGAGGCGCCGGGTGCGCCATTCGACGATGTGGTGGAAGTGTCGAACTATGTAGCGGCGCTCGAACATGGCATGCGGCGGCTTGGGGAAGGACTACCGTTGTGTAACCGGCTGCTTAGGGAGATGCACGCGGTTTTGCTCTCCCGTGGCCGGGGCAGCGGCAAGGCACCGGGTGAGTTTCGTAAAAGTCAGAACTGGATCGGCGGTACCCGTCCTGGAGAGGCGCATTTCGTTCCACCGCCGCCGGATCGGGTGGAAGTCTGCATGGCCGACCTGGAGCGCTTTCTGCACGATGAGCGGCAGCTGTACCCCACACTTGTCAAGGCGGCGCTGGCCCATGTGCAGTTCGAGACCATTCATCCCTTCCTGGACGGAAACGGGCGATTGGGACGCTTGCTCATTTCGTTCATCCTGCACCATGATGGTTTGCTTTCCCGGCCGCTTTTGTATTTAAGCCTCTATTTCAAGCGGCACCGCTCGCTTTACTACGAGTTGCTGGATCGGGTGCGCCGAACGGGTGACTGGGAACGGTGGATCGACTTCTTTCTCGAGGGCGTCGAAAAGACGGCCGAGGACGCCGTGGAAACCGCCCGGCGACTGGTCTTGTTGTTCCGGGAGGATGAAAACCGTATCCAGGCGCTCGGTCGCCGTTCCAGCACGGTGTTGCATTGTTTCCGGGTCTTCTGTCGGCGCCCCATCCTAACGATCGGTGATGTCGGTAAGGCGACCGGGATTTCATATCCTACGGCGGCGAACGGTGTTGCGATGCTCGAAGAGCTGGGCGTGCTGAGGGAGCTGACCGGCAGGCGGCGCGACCGAATTTACGCCTACGATGCCTTTTTGAATCTCCTCAATGCCGGAGCGGAGCCTCTGTGAACAAAAAGAACGACCGTCGTTTCCATCGGATGCTTACCGGCGGCGTGGATGTGGAGGGCAACGGCTGGTGAAAGAAATCAGGGTTTTTCAATGGTAAGATCTTGCGGAATTGCCCCGTCGTGTGGAGGAAGCTTTTGATCCAGTCTGAACACCCTATCGTCGCTCCCCCGCTGATCAGCGCCGGTCAATGCAATCCGGCGCAGGCGATCGGATTCGGCGGACGGTCCGGCCCGTATCCACCGGTGGGCGGCGGTAGGCTTGGCAGCACGGAGGTGTGATGACTGAATTTACCTGGCCGGTGCGCGTCTATTACGAGGATACCGATTCCGGGGGCGTGGTCTATTACGCCAATTACCTCAAGTTTTTCGAGCGGGCGCGCACCGAGTTCCTGCGTTCTCTGGGTTTCGAGCAGGATCGGCTGC
>JALSGR010000105.1 GCA_026982635.1 Methylothermaceae bacterium
CTGGGAGAAAAGTCGCGCCAGCCATCCTCCTCGAAATTGCGCAGATGGAGGAAATACCCCACGGTTCCGTTGTTCCAGCCGCTGGACAGTTCCTCGGAATGACGACCGAAGGAACCGCCGAACACCTCGATCCGATGATTAGGGAAGGAAAAGCCGGTCTTGCTGCGAATGACAATGGCACCGCCGAGGGTGTTGAGGCCGTACACCGGATCGGAACCGGGATGCAGCTCCATGCGCTCGATGGCCCCCTCGGGAATCAGATCCCAGTTGACGGTGTCGCCGAACGGCTCGTTGAAACGCACGCCGTTGAAATAGACCGTCAGCCCCTGGGGCAGACCCAGCAACGGCGAGGCGGTGAAACCCCGGTACTGAACATCGGGCTGGAAGGGATTGTTCTGGGCCTCATTGATGGAAACGCTGCCCATTTGGGTACGCAGGTAGTCGGCGATGGAATAGCTCTGGGTCCTTTCCAGATCCCTGGCGCCGGCGGCCTGGACATTGGCCGGCAGGCGGTCGAGCGGCGCACCGCCGAGACCGAGGGGGGTGATACCGACCACCTCCAGGGTTTCCAGCTCCACCGTCTCCGCGGCCAGGGCTCCGGCGCTCACCACCGCGCCCAACAATACGCCCAAACGCAAAACCATCTCTGTCTCCTCCATCCGTACAAAATGGGATGGAAGGATACCGGGAGACGGTCCGGCGACCAATGGGAAAAATTCCCGTCCTCACACCGCGAAGCTTTCCCCACAGCCGCAGGTAGCCCGGGCCTTGGGATTGTGGAACTGGAAGGCAGCGTTGAGACCCTCCTGGCGATAGTCCACCTGCAACCCATCGAGGAAGGCCACGTGATCGCGGTGCACCACGATCTTGACGCCCCGATCTTCGAACACCACGTCGTCGGGGCCGACCGCATCGGCGTAGTCCACCACGTAGGCATAACCAGAACACCCCGCTTCCCGGACGCCCAACTTCAGACCGATGCCGCGCCCGCGGCGCGCCAGTTGCTCCCGGATCCGCCGGGCCGCACGTTCACTCAAATGAATCGCCATCTCTCCGCTCCGTTATCGGGTGATACCAAAGTCCGTAACGATCCGTTCCAATACCGCGAGAAACCGGTCCACATCCGCCTCGGTGTTGTCCTTCCCCAGACTGACCCGCACCGCCGTCTTGGCCCGCGCTTCGTCGATCCCCATGGCCAGCAGCACGTGGCTCGGCTCCCCGCCCCCGCTGGAACAGGCGGAACCGCTGGAAACCGCGATCTGGAACCGGTCCAGGGCCATGACGAGCATCTCCCCGTCGATACCCTCGATGCCGAACTGCACGGTGTTGGGCAGCCGCTCCGCCCCGGCGGCGAATTGGGTGACTCCGGGAAGACGGCGCAATCCGGCTTCCAGGCGGGCACGGAGTTCGGCCAGACGGGCGCTGCGCTCCCGCCATTCGGCATGGGCCAGTTCCGCCGCCTTGCCGAAACCGACGATCCCCGCCACATTCTCCGTGCCGCCCCGCAGCCCTTGTTCCTGACCGCCGCCGTGGAGCAGCGGTTCCACGACGAGGCGGCGATCCAGGATCAGAGCCCCCACGCCCTTGGGACCGTACAGCTTGTGAGCCGACAGACTCATCATCTGTACCCCCAGGTCGTCGATGTCGAGGGGAAGGCGGCCGGCGGCCTGGACCGCATCGGTATGAAACACCGCCCCGGACTCCTGGGCCAGACCGGCCAGTCGGCGGACCGGCTGCAACACACCGGTCTCGTTGTTGGCGGTCATGCAGGAAACCAGTCCGTCGGGGTAACGTTTCAAGAAGTCGATCAGGGAATCGCGCCGGACCACTCCGTGGTCGTCCACCGCCAACCAGTGCACCTGCGTGCCGTGGCGTTGCAGCGCCCGGGCCACCTCCAGCACCGACGGGTGTTCCACGGCGCTGACGGCCAGGGCGCGGCCCGGATGTGCCCGGCTCCATCCCTGAAGCGCCAGGTTGTTCGCCTCGGTACCGCCACTGGTAAAAACGACCTGGGCGGGATCGGCGTTCACCAAGGCGGCCACCTGGGCCCGGGCCTGCTCCACCGCGTCCCGGACCACTCTGCCCCAGCGGTACAGGGCGGAAGGGTTGCCGAAGAACCGTTCGAGATAGGGTTCCATAGCCGCCACCACCCGCTCGTCGATGGGCGTGGTGGCGTTGTGGTCAAGATAAATCACCGCTGCCAGTGACCTTGCCGCTTTCGCGATCCTGACGCTCCGCCACCGCCTGCACCTCGTGGCGGGCCAGCAGATCCGCCAGACTGATCCCCGCCAGATAATCGTAGATCTGGCGGCTCAATCCCATCCACAATTCATGAGTGAGACAGGGCTGGTTGTTCTGACAATTGCCCTTGCCGCCACAGCGGGTGGAATCGACGCTCTCGTCGACCGCGGTAATGATATCGGCGATGTTGATCTGGCTGGCCGGACGACTCAGACGGTAACCGCCGCCGGGCCCCCGCACCCCGGTCACCATCCCGGCACGCCGGAGCTTGGCGAACAGCTGCTCGAGATAGGACAGGGAGATGTCCTGGCGCCTGGCGATGTCGTTGAGCGTCACGGGTTTCCGGCCGCTGTGATAGGCCAGATCGAGCATGGCGGTCACGGCATAGCGGCCCTTGGTTGTCAGTCGCACGGCAAACTCCAGCTTTCACCCAGGATTTTCAATGAAATACAACCATAGCAATCCTGAGCAAAACAGTCAATTTACGGAAGCGCAAACCGACAGATATCGAATCTAACCGGACGAGTCGTTCCGGTCTTTCACATCATCGCGTAACTGACAGGACTCCAGCGGCGGCAGCGGGATCTCGGGCGGGGGAATGCCGGCCTTTTCCAGGGTGGCGCGCAATTCCTCCACCTGACGGTCGAGGGCCTGAATGTGCTCCAGCATGTGATTGATGGCATAAGCCACCGGATCCGGCATGTCCGGAGACAGGCCATAGGCGTCGAAACGCAATTGTTTGGCGATGGCGGCCTTGCGGGCGGCGCTGGCCTTGCTGACCACGTGGGCGGGAATCCCCACCACCGTCGCCCCCGGGGGCACGTCCTTGAGCACCACCGAATTGGAACCGATGCGGGCGTTGTCCCCCACCGTGATCGGCCCGAGGATCTTGGCACCGGCGCCCACCACCACGCCGTTGCCCAAAGTGGGATGGCGTTTGCCCTTCTGCCATGTGGTCCCCCCCAGGGTGACCCCGTGATACAGGGTGCAGTCGTCACCGATCACGGCGGTTTCGCCGATCACCACGCCCATGCCGTGATCGATGAAGAAGCGGCGTCCGATCCGGGCCCCCGGGTGAATTTCGATGC
>JALSGR010000106.1 GCA_026982635.1 Methylothermaceae bacterium
CGGGCGATGTTGTGGATGTGGGCCCGGCCCAGCGGGTGGAACACCACGATCTCGTCGATGCGGTTGACGAACTCCGGCCGGAAGTGGCGGTTGACGTAGGTCATGACCTCGTTCTTGATGACCTTGTAATCAGCCCCTTCCTGGGCCAGTTCCTGGATGCGGTCGGAGCCCAGGTTCGAGGTCATGATCACCACGGTGTTGCGGAAATCCACGGTGCGGCCGTGGCTGTCGGTGAGGCGGCCGTCGTCGAGGATCTGCAACAGGATGTTGAACACGTCCGGATGGGCCTTTTCCACCTCGTCGAACAGGATCACCGAATAGGGTTTGCGCCGCACCGCCTCGGTCAGATAACCGCCTTCCTCGTAGCCGACATAGCCCGGCGGGGCGCCGATCAGACGGGCGACGGCGTGTTTCTCCATGAACTCGGACATGTCGATCCGGATCATGGCCTGCTCGGTGTCGAACAGGAATTCCGCCAGGGCCTTGCACAGCTCGGTCTTGCCCACCCCGGTGGGACCGAGGAACAGGAACGAACCCACCGGACGGTTGGGATCCGACAGTCCGGCCCGGGAGCGACGGATGGCGTTGGCCACGGCGGTGACCGCCTCGTCCTGACCGACCACACGCCGGTGGAGCTCCTCTTCCAGGCGCAGGAGTTTCTGCTTTTCGCTCTCGAGCATCTTGGACACCGGGATGCCGGTCCATTTGGAGACGATCTCGGCGATCTCCTCTTCGGTGACCTTGTTGCGCAGCAGCTTGAATTCCTTCTGTTCCGCTTCCTGGGCCGCCTTGAGCTGTTCTTCCAATTGGGGAATGACGCCGTACTGGATTTCCGCCATGCGCTGCAGGTCGCCGGCGCGTTTGGCGTTCTCCAGCTCCAGACGGGCCTGTTCCAGTTTTTCCTTGATGGCCTGGGCACCCTGGAGGGCGGCTTTTTCCGCCTTCCAGACCTCCTCCAGTTCGGAATATTCCTTTTCGAGTTTGGCGATCTCCTCTTCCAGCGCTTCCAGCCGCTTGCGGGAAGCCGGATCGGTTTCCTTCTTCAGGGCCTCGCGTTCGATCTTGAGCTGGATCAGGCGGCGGTCGAGGCGATCGAGGGCTTCCGGCTTGGAGTCGATCTCCATGCGGATCTTGGCAGCGGCCTCGTCGATGAGGTCGATGGCCTTGTCCGGCAGCTTGCGGTCGGTGATGTAGCGGTGCGACAGGGTGGCGGCGGCGATGATGGCCGAGTCGGTGATCTCCACCCCGTGGTGCAGTTCGTAGCGCTCCTTGAGGCCGCGAAGGATGGCGATGGTGTCCTCCACCGTCGGCTCGTCCACCAGCACCATCTGAAAGCGGCGTTCCAGGGCGGCGTCCTTTTCGATGTACTTGCGGTACTCGTCCAGGGTGGTGGCGCCGATGCAGTGCAGTTCACCGCGGGCCAGGGCCGGCTTGAGGATGTTGCCCGCATCCACGGCGCCTTCCGCCTTGCCGGCGCCGACGATGGTGTGGATCTCGTCGATGAACAGGATGATCCGCCCTTCCTCTTTTGCGATTTCGTTGAGGACCGCCTTGAGGCGTTCCTCGAATTCGCCGCGGAACTTGGCGCCGGCGATCAGGGCGGCCATGTCGAGGGACAGGATGCGCTTGTCACGCAGCCCTTCGGGGACCTCGCCGTTGACGATGCGTTGGGCCAACCCTTCGACGATGGCGGTCTTGCCGACGCCGGGTTCCCCCACCAGGCAGGGGTTGTTCTTGGTGCGCCGCTGCAGGATCTGGACGGTGCGGCGGATCTCCTCGTCACGGCCGATGACGGGGTCCAGCTTGCCCTGTTCGGCCTTCTCGGTCAGATCGATGCAGTATTTTTCCAGTGCCTGACGGGTTTCCTCGGCTGCCTGGTCGGTCACTTTTTCGCCTCCGCGGATTTCTTCGATGGTCTTTTCGATGATGCTGCGGGTGGCACCGAGCTTGCGCAGCAGGTCGGCCAGTTCCCCCTTGTCCTCCAGGGCGGCGAGGACGAACAGCTCGCTGGCGATGTAGGCGTCGCCCCGTTTCTGGGCGAGCTTGTCCATCAGGTTGAGGATCCGCCCCAGGGCGTTGGAAATGTGCACCTCGCCGCCGGCGCCCTCGACGGTGGGCAGGCGATCGAGCCACTTGCCGAGTTCGGCGCGCAACCGGCGGACATCGACGCCGGCCTTGGTCAGGAGCGGACGCACGGTGCCGCCTTCCTGGTCCAGCAGAGCGATCATCACGTGCACCGGCTCGATGAACTGATGATCGCGTCCCAGTGCGAGACTCTGGGCCTCGGCCAGCGCCTCCTGGAATTTGGTGGTGAGTTTGTCCATTCGCATGGTGATAAAGATCCTTAAGTAAGTTGCGTTTTGGGAACGAAAGGTTTTGCTGCGGTGAATATGGGGGATGGGGGGCGGGTTTTCAAGCGCGGCGCCAGATCAGGGTCGCCTGGCGACCGCAGACCCCGTCACGGCGGTGGGAAAAGAAGCGGGCGGAATCGGTGTAGGTGCAGAAATCGCCTCCGAAGATTTCCGCGACGCCGCCGGTTTGCAAAATGCGGCGGGCGATGTGGTAGAGATCGGCCAGCCAGCGGCCGCGATGGGGGCGGAAGGCGCGGGCC
Source organism: Methylothermaceae bacterium (assembly GCA_026982635.1). Classification (GTDB taxonomy): domain Bacteria; phylum Pseudomonadota; class Gammaproteobacteria; order Methylococcales; family Methylothermaceae; genus Methylohalobius. The sequence goes on from JALSGR010000106.1 coordinate 2,612, forward strand.
AGGGTCGGGTCGCGGGTTAGGAAGGCGGTGCGCACTTCGTCGCCCACCTCGAAGGCGTCCGGACCGATGGCGGGCCCCAGCCAAGCCAGGGGGAGGCGGTGCCAGGGGATCTGGGTGAGAGCCCGGTCGAGGAGCCCGGCGGCCAGACCGCGCCAGCCGGCGTGGACCGCGGCGACGGTTCGTCCGTCGGTCAGCAGGACGGGCAGACAGTCGGCGGTGAGCACGGCGCACACGACGCCCGGCCGACGGCTGAAACTGGCATCGGCGGTGGGGGTGCCGCGTCGGCCCGGAGCGATTTCCACGATGTGGTCGCCGTGCACCTGGTTCAACCACGCCGGTTCCGCCGGCAGTGCCAGGTATTGGCGCAGCCGGCGGCGGTTCTCGGCCACGTGCTCCGGATCGTCGCCGACGTGGGTCGCCAGGTTCCAGGAGGCGTAAGGGCCGGTGCTGACCCCGCCGCTCCTCAGGGTGACGGCGCAGCCGATTCGCGCAGGTGCGGGCCAGTCGGGAATCAGCCAGCCGGTCACCGGCCATCCCACCCGCTTTCGTCGCCATAGACGATTTCGAGCCCGTCCTCCGCTGGGTCGTTTTCCCCGTATTCCCGGCGCAGGGTTTCGAGGAGGTGGGCGAAGTCCGCCGGCAAGGGGCTTTTCCAGGAGACCGTTCTGCCGCTCGCCGGATGCGCCAGGGTCAGCCTTTCGGCGTGGAGGGCCTG
>JALSGR010000107.1 GCA_026982635.1 Methylothermaceae bacterium
TGGTAGTGCCCTTCGAGGCCGGCCTGCGCCGCCCGGCGCGCCACCCCCACCACCGTCGCCCCCGCGGCCAGCAGGCGGCGGGCCGTTTCCCGGCCGATGCCGGAACTGGCCCCGGTGACCAGCAGGGTACGTCCCGTCAGAACTGACATGAGAACAACTTTTCCGGCGGTAGGTAATCCAGCAACATCCGCCGGCAACCTTCCACCATTTCCTGCTCCAGCTCGCGCCGGTAGGCCACCATGCCGCCCGTCGCCGTCAGGGGGCCGTGGAACAGGGGCTCGGCCGGGTAGAGGGCGGTCATGCGATCGTAGTAGCGGGCTGGCAGGCGGAAGACGCCGATACTCACGGAGTGCACCTTGCCAGGATCGAGGGCGGCGAACAGAACCTCGAACAGTCGGCGGTACTGCGCACGCCAGTCCGGCACGTGGATCAGCGGATCGAAACGCAGACCGACGGGCCAGCCATGCCGCTGGAGTTTCTGGACGGCCTGAAGCCGTCTTTCCAGTGGGGGCACCCCCGCCTCCCAGCGGCGGGACACTTCCGGAGGCGTGAAGCTGAAGGCGCAGACGACGTTGTCGCGGGGCTGCCGCCGGAGCAACGGACGGATGTTGGTGCTCTTGCTGCGCAGCTCCAAGAAGGCGTTTTCCGGCATGTTCGCGAAGCTGTCGAGAAAAAATTCGGCGAAACCGGTGAGCGGCTCCAGGGCCAGGCTGTCGCTGTCGTAGCCGGCGAAAAAATAGACCGCCTCGCCCCCATGCTTGGCGTAGGCCGCCTCGATCGCCCGTCGGAAATCCTCGTAGTTGACGAACCAGACGAAGTGGGCGGAACGGAACATGCCCTGCAGGAAACAATAGCGGCAATCGTAGGGGCAATTGAGCAGATGGGAAAAGTAGTAGTTGTGGCGGCCGCCGATGGCATAACCGGCGGGCGCCTCCAGCACCAGACGGGAACGCTTCTCCCCCACGATCAGAGCCGGACGCCGCTTCTGCAGGCGGAAGTCCTGGGAGCGGGGATTGAACACCTCGCCGTAATGACGGCAGCGCACCCAGCGCCGCCCGCCCAGGCGGTCACGCAGCGCCGCCACCCGCGGATGACACCACAGGGCTTCCTCCACGTACACGGTTTCAATCACGCAGCCGCCTCCTCAGCCAGGGCAGCAGGGTCGCCCGGTCCAGGCGGCACAGTTCCGCCTCGGTAGGCAGGGTGTCCGGCGACAGGGCCTGCCAGCGGCGCAACAGCCTTTCCATCTGGCGGGTCTGGGCCCGGGTCAGGCCGGCGGTGGCGGCGATCCGCTCCACATCGAAGGGCAGCGGATCCCGGACCGATTCACGGAGCTCTCCCAGGTCGGCCAGCAGGCGCTCCAGAACCGGCAGAGAGGCAGCCATCAGCTCCCCCACCCGGTCTCTCTGAAACGCCGTCCCACGGTTGTCGGAGACCACCTTGACGACGTGAATCCACTCGAGGGTGGCAAAATGCCGAGCCGCTTCGCAGAAACCCGCCGCTTCCATGTCGTGGAGCGCCGTCTCGGGAAACTCGGACGCCGGGCGGGAAACGGTGACCAGATCGTCCGTGGCCGTCGGGGCGGCGATCACCCACTGGGGGTAGAAAGCCCGACCGCTGTCCCGGTCGACGATCTTGTGGGCCAGCCGCACCGTCCCGACGGGAAGATCGGGATGGCCGGCGGTGCCGACGTTGATCCAGCAGGACGGCGCCGCCCGGGCGGCCAGAAACCCCACCGCCGCCGCCGCGCGGACCTTGCCGACGCCGGTGACGATCAGGAACGTCCCGGCGGCATTCCCGTAGAGGTGAAAGGCGGTCACCGCCAGCTCGCGCCGGAGCCGGAAACGGGCGATCAGAGGCCGGGCCTCGGCCTCGAGGGCGACGACGAGCGCAGTTGTAAAACGGTCGTTCGGCATAGTTTCCAGTATCGGGAGGCTTCCCGGATTTTGCCACGTTTGAGGGCGCCCTGGGCATAAAGATGCGCCTTTTCGAGCAGCGCCGCCAGCACCGCCCGGCGCGACGCCCCCGTCACCTCCTTTCGGCCCAGCAGCTTGAGCAGGGCTTGAATCCGGTAGCGGTCCAGGGCGGGAATCCGGCGGGACAACTGGTCCCCGTGGCCGCCGTACTTGACCAGCAGCGGCTCCGCCACGTAGAGGACCGGATGGCGCCAGGTGATCCGCAGCCAGAAATCGTAGTCCTCGCACGCCGGCAGCCGTTCGTCGAAGCCGCCGGTCTCCCGCCAGAGGGACTTGGGAAACAGGGCGCTCGAAGGAGAAATGGCGCAGCGCTCCAGACAGTTCTCGAACACCCAGCCCCCGGCGCGGGCCCGGCGCAGATGGCGGGGCTGGTTGAGAAGGCGGCCGTCGCGGATCCAGATCTCGTCGGTGTGCGCCAGCGGCCGCGGCGTCCGTTGCAACGCCTGCCATTGTTTCGCCAGCTTGTGGGGGAGCCAGGCGTCGTCGCTGTCGAGCAGGGCTATCCAGGGCTGGCGGGCCCGTTCGATCCCGTGGTTGCGGGCCCGGCTGACTCCGGAACCGGGCTGGTAGAAGTAACGCACTTGGGGGAAAGCGGCACGAACCAAACGCCGGGTCCCGTCGAGGGAGCCATCGTCGATCACGATGATCTCCGCCGGCGGGCGGCTCTGGCCGAGGACCGAGCGCAGCGCCCTGGGCAGACACCAGGCCCGGTCGCGGGTGGGGATCACCACGGAGACGGGCAGCCGCATGGGTCGGTTCAAGTGACGGAGATCCCGTCTCCCGCCGGCCGACCGCCTCGGAAACGGCGCAGCAGGAATGCCTCGTCCGCCGGCGACAGGTCGAACCGCCGCGCCGCTTCCTCGATGGTCCGGGAAGACACTTCCCCCTGTTCGGCGAGCCAGCGGACCGCCCGGCGCAGATTTTCCCCTCGCGGCTGCACTCCCCTATTCACTGTGTTCAACCGAATTTGTAGTGTTTACGAATGCGCTCGTGCACCTTCCAGACGCAATCGAGACCGGCGGGGCAGGTCACCAGATCGCCGGGACCGATCCGAACGCTTTCGTCTCCCGTGTCGATGGTCACGTCGCCCTCGATCACCAGGAAGGTTTCCCGCTCGTCGTAGTGCCAAGGAAATTCCGACGGTTCCTTCTCCCACACAGGGCACTGCTGCATGGCGGCGATTTCCTGGGGGGTGGGTTTGCGCACTTCGATGGTCATGAGGTCGCCTCCTCGGTTCATTGCCCTCGACGGCACTATTATGCCCTTCAAAGTGATCCCCATCACCTCACTCATCAGCCCAATCCGGAGCGGGTCGTTCGCCGGAA
>JALSGR010000108.1 GCA_026982635.1 Methylothermaceae bacterium
CGGGCCGGCGCGGAGGGGAATGAACAGATGGAAACGGGTGCCCTCGGTGTCGTTGACGAATTCGAAGGCTTCGACGGGATCGCGCCCCAGATTGTCTTCCTCGCTGCTGGCCACCACCCGGCTCAGGGTTTCGTCGAACAGGATCAGATCCAGATCGCTATCGGCGCCGCCCCGTCCGCCGCTGCGGAAGGGCTGGTTCCACTGGAGGATAACGGTAACCCTCGCGCCTTGCGGGATTTCAATGGCCTGGTAGAAATCGGTGACGGCCGGGTCGGGATGGAAGTCGTGGGCGACCTCGCCGGTCAGACTCACCCGCCCCGGATTAAAGGCGGCGCCGTACCCCAGCCGTCCCGAATTGCCGTCGGAGGAAAAATAGGCCACGCCCATCGCCTTGACCCGGTCCACCGCCTGGGCGATGACACCGTCCTGGAACATGGGTTCGGAAGGATAACCGACGTCGTCGACGATGACGTCGGCCCCAGCGCTGGCCAGGGCAACGATGCCGCGGGCGAAGTCGGCCTCGCCGCCGTAAGCGGTGTGGAACAGGAGGCGGGCGCCGGGCGCCAGGTCGTGGATCAGCTGCATCATGGCCCGGCCCTCGTCGGCGGCTTCGAACGCTTCGCACTCGGTGACCCCGTTTTCGTCCGCCTCCTTGCTCAGATCCTTGAGCACGGTGACTTCCCTGGGAAGCTCACCGGCGGCGATGTCGGCCTCGGCCTGGCCGAGACAGTCGTAACTGTCCGACAGTATCCCGATGGTGATGCGGCGCCCATCCACCCCGCCCCGATCCGAAAGCGGAGCGGGCGTTGCTGCGGAGCGAGCGGCGGGGGGTCGAGGATCCCACCCCTTGCGCCACGTCTGACCGGTTGCGCCTGTGGCAGGCAGCGGTGGATGAGGTGTACGTATCCGAGGCTGTGGTGGATTACCTGTTGGCGTTGGTGCGGCGCAGCCGGGAGATGGGGGAATTTCCCCTTGGCCTCTCTCCCCGGGCCGGACTGGCCTTGCTGCGTGCGGCGCGGGCCTGGGCCTTTCTCCACGGCCGCGACAGCGTCTGGCCCGACGACGTGCGCGAGGTGTTCGCGCCGGTGGCCGGTCACCGTCTGCGCCAGGCGGGGGATGACGGGAACGCCGCTCTCGAGACGCTGCTGGAATCGGTGGCGGTTCCGTGAACGCGCCGCTGCGGTTGCGTCCCACCCGTCGCAGCAGCGTCCTGGCGGCGACGCTGGCGCTGATGTGGGCGGTGTCGGCCAACTACGGCAACAATCTGGGTTTCCTGCTCACCTACCTGTTGGCCGGCGTGGCGTTGGTGGCGGCCCGCCACACCAGCCGCCAACTGCAGGCGGTGTCCTGCCGTCCCCTGCCGGCCGAGCCGGTGTTCGCCGGCGAACGGGCGCGTCTGCCCCTGGTGGTCGAAAACACCGGGGATTCGCCGAAGTGGGGGTTGGCGGTGGCGATTGGTGACGGTGAGCCGGTGCGTTTTTCTCTCGCCCCCGGCGAAAGCCGCCGCATCGATCTGCCGTGGCCGGCGCCGGTGCGTGGGGTGCATCGGATCGGTGCTCTGCGCCTGGAGAGCGATTTCCCCTTGGGCTGGTTTTGCTCCGAACGTGCGTTCGAGGGCGCCTGGACGTTGTGGGTCTATCCCGCTCCGGCCGACGGGCCGCCGCCACCACCCGGAACCACGGCGGCGGATGACGGCGAACGCGAATTCGACGGCTTCCGTGCCTATCGTCCAGGCGACGCGCCGCGTCAGATCCATTGGAAGGGGCTGGCCAAGGGTCAGGGTCTGTTGACCAAGACCTTCGCCCCGGCGGCCGAGGCCGAAGGGGTGATCTTCGACTGGCGGCGGTTGCCGCCCGCGCCGGTCGAACGCCGCCTCGGCTGGCTGTGTCGCTGGTTGCTGGCGGCGGAACGGGCGGGGCGGTACTATGGGCTGCGCCTGCCCACGGAGGTGGTCGCGCCCGGCAGCGGGCCGGCCCATTTGCACGCGTGTCTGCGGGCATTGGCACGGATGCCGGGGGAGAGGCCGTGATCGAGCCCGTCTGTCTGCGCTTCCTGCTGGTGGCGCTGCTGCTGGTGGTGTGGCCGCATCTGTTCCATCTCCACTGGAGCCATGTGGCCTTGTTCCTCGGTTTCTGGGCCTGGCGCTGGCTGGGCATCGCCCGCCCCCGGCTGTTGCCGCGGGGGCCGTGGCTGCCGCTTTTGACGCTGGCCGCGGCGGTGGTGGTGATCGTCTCGTGCCGGGGCGCCATCGATCTGGCCACCAGCACCGGTCTGTTCGTCGCCGGACTGGGGCTGAAACTGATGGAGCTGAAACGCGACCGCGACGTCCATATCGTGGTGCTGCTGGGCTGGTTCGTGGCCCTGACCCAGTTCCTCTACGACCAGTCCTTGCTGATGATGTTGTACGCCTTCGCTGCCGCCGCGCTGCTGACTGCGGCGGCGGTGCGCTTCGAGGCGGCGACGAGACTCGGTTGGCGGCCGTTGGTGCGCACGGTGGCGGGTTTGATGTTTCCGGCGTTGCCGCTGGCGGTGCTGCTGTTCCTGTTCTTTCCCCGTCCCCCGACCGGCTTCGTTCATCTGTCCTTCGGTGCCACGGCGCGGACCGGGCTGGCGGACGTGATGGAACCCGGCGCCGTCGCCCGCCTGGCGACTTCGTCGGAATTGGCCTTCCGCGTCGATTTCGAGGACGAGCCGCCGCCACCGACGCAGCGCTACTGGCGCGCCCAGGTGTTCTGGCGTTTCGACGGTCGCCGTTGGCTGCGCCATCCGGCCATGGAACAGCCCCGCCCGCGCCCTTTGCCGGGGCAGGGACGGCGTTACCGCTACTGGGTGACGGTCGAGCCGCACCACCGCCGTTGGTTGTTTTCCCTTGGGGTTCCGGCGACGGTGCCGGCGCCGGCCCGCCTGACTCGTGACGGCGTTCTCCGTGCCCGGGTTCCCGTGGACGAACGCTTGCGTTACGAGGTGGTTTCCCGCGAAAGTTACCGTTTTCCGGCCCTGACCCTCCTGGAGCGAAACCTGGCGCTGCAGTTGCCGGGGCGGCCCAGCCCCGAGGTCGTGAAGCTGCTCGCCGAGCTGCGCCGAGGCGCCGACGGTCCCGAGGCCCTGGCGGCGGCGGTGCTGTCCTGGTTCCGCGAGCAGGAGTTTCGCTACACCCTTCGTCCCGGGACCCTGGGGCCCCGTCCCGTCGACGAGTTCCTCTTCCAGCGCCGCGCCGGTTTCTGCGAGCACTATGCCTCGGCGTTCGTCTATCTGATGCGTGCCGCCGGCGTAC
>JALSGR010000109.1 GCA_026982635.1 Methylothermaceae bacterium
GATAATTGGGCTTGCCCCGGTAGGGCACCGGGGCGAGATAGGGCGAATCGGTCTCGATCAGAAAACGGTCTTCCGGCACCTTCCGCGCCACTTCCTGAATGGCCTGGGCGTTTTTGAAGGTGACGATGCCGGAGAAGGAAATGTAGAGGTTGACGTCCAAGGCGCGGCGGGCCATGTCCCAGTCCTCGGCGAAGCAGTGGAGCACCCCGCCGACCTCGAAGGCCCGCTCTTCCCGCCAGATCCGCAGGGTGTCCTCCCCCGCGGCGCGGCTGTGGACGATGAGGGGCTTGTTCAAGGCCCTGGCCACCTGGATGTGCTGGCGGAAGCGCTCCTGCTGCCAGGTCAGATCCCCCTCGCTGCGGTAATAGTCGAGCCCGGTCTCGCCGATGGCCACCACCCGATCCAGACGGCCGTATTCGAGCAGGCGGTCCACGTCGAGGGGGATGCCTTTGCTGTCGTTGGGATGCTCGCCGGCGGATACGGAGATTTCTTCCGGATAACGGTCCACCAGTTCGGCCATGCGCGGGAAGGTCGGCAGATTGATGCCCACGCACAACATGTGACCCACCCCTTCCTCACGGGCCCGTTCCATGAAACGGTCGAAATCCCCGTCGAAGGGCTCAAGGTCGAGACGGTCGAGATGACAATGGGAATCGATCAGCATCGGGCGGAATCCTGGGCGTCGAAAGCAGCGCTACATGGTATGGGTTAGGCGCTCCGATTGCAACGTTCCTGCCAGATGGGTTTCGATCTTGCTCCGGGTCTTGCCCTTGTCCTCCTCGCTGAACTGGACCCCGACGCCGGCGCTGCGATATCCCTCCGCCCCTTTGGGGGTGATCCAGACGATCCGCCCCGCCACCGGAATCCGTTCCGGCTCGTCCAGCAGACTGAGCAACATGAAGACTTCGTCTCCGAGTCGGTACTCGCGGCTGGTGGGAATGAACAAGCCACCGTTGGGCAGGAACGACATGTAGGCGGCATAAAGGGCGCTCTTGTCCTTGATGGTGAGGGAGAGAATCCCTTGTTTCACTTTGGGCTTACTCATGACCTGAGTCGGTGGATTTCCAGAAACAACGATTCCAGCACCAGGGCCTGGTTCAGCGGACTCTGCAGCTCCCGGCGCCAGGCCAGCAACCGCTCCCAGACCCCGAACACCTGGTTTAAGTCTAGCTTGTCCGCCCAAGCCTGCAACCGCTCCCGGCAATCGACGTTGAGCAAGCCCTCGCCCGTGCCATGTCCCAGGCGGATCAAATCGGCGACGACGGTGAGCAGCCAGACGATCAGGCGCTCCGGCGTCTCCGTCTGCCATTCTCCCGCCAGCACCACCGGATCCCGCCGTCCGGACAGCAATGCATCCAGCGTTTTCAGGAAGCGGCGGCGGCGCTCAGGCTCGTCACCTTCGAGCCAGGCCTTGGCGGCCAACGGCGCCCCGCCGGTGAGGGCCAGGGCCAGTCCGGCCTGCAACGGGGAAACCCCCTGGGAGACCAGCCATCTTTCGGCCTCGTCGCGGGGCGGCGGGATCAAGGGGAGACGTTGGCACCGGCTCACGATCGTGGCCGGCAGACGGGACACCTGCTCGCACAGCAGCAGGATGACCGTGTCGGGCGCCGGTTCCTCCAGGGTCTTGAGAAAGGCGTTGGCGGCGGCCGGATTCATCCGGTCGGCCGCTTCCAGCACCACGACACGGCCTCGACCGTATTGGGGCGTCAAGGTCAGGGCCTCGATCAATTCCCGGATCCGGTCGACCGTCAGCGGCCGCCCCGGCTCGGGCGCCAGTGTCAAAAGATCCGGATGGTTGCCGCCGGCCAGCAATCGACAGGCCGGACAGCGGCCGCAAGCACGGCCATCCTCGCACAGGATGCGTCGGGCCAGCGTCAGGGCCAGGCGGCGTTTACCGATCCCGGCGGGCCCCTGGAACAGCAGGGCGTGGGGCAGACGGTCCTGGCTCAGGTAGGCCTCCAGCCGGCGCCACACCGGGGCGTGCCAGAAACAGTTCACTTCCGCCACGTTTCCACCAATCGGCTCAGTTTGGCCGCGATGGCTTCCTGAACCTCGGCCAGGGGACGGCTGGCGTCGATGCGGCAGATCCGTCGGGGCTCCCGGCGCCAGCGCTCCAGATAGGACTGACGCACCCGTTCCAGAAAAGCGACCGTCTCCTCCTCGAAACGGTTGGTATCGCCGCGGGCCCGAGCCCGTCTCAGGCCGACTTCCACCGGCGCATCGAGCAAAAAGGTCAGATCCGGACGGCAACCGGCCACCAGCCAGTTTTCCAGATATTCGATACGGTGCCGGGACACCCCCCGGCCACCGCCCTGATAGGCGTAACTGGCATCGACGAAGCGGTCGCACACCACCCATTGTCCCCGCTCCAGGGTGGGGAGGATCTTGTCGCGCACGTGCTGGACACGGCCGGCGAAAATCAGCAGCAGTTCCGCTTCCGGCTGCAGGCCGGCTTCATCGAGGATCAATTCCCGCAGCGTTTCCGCCAGCGGCACCCCGCCGGGTTCCCGGGTGATCACCACCTCGATCCCGTGGCGTCGAAGAAAATCGGCGATGAACGTCAGATTGGTGGTTTTGCCGACTCCCTCCCCGCCTTCCAGGCTCAGGAAACAACCCCGCTTCATCGCTTCCCCAGTTGATAACGGGCCACGGCCCGGTTGTGCTCCTTCAGGGTGGCGGAAAACTGGTGGCTGCCGTCCCCTCGGGAAACGAAATAGAGAGCATCACCGTCCGCCGGATGCAACACGGCGTGAATGGCGCTCCGCCCCGGCAGGGCGATCGGGGTCGGCGGCAATCCCGGATGCACGTAGGTATTGTACGGGGTGTCGGCACGCAGGTCCCGGCGCCGGATGTCACCGTCGAAGGCATCGCCCATGCCGTAGATGACCGTCGGGTCAGACTGCAGTTTCATGCCCTTGCGCAGACGGCGGATGAAAACCCCGGCGATCTTGGCCTGTTCCTCGCGGCGACCGGTTTCCTTCTCCACGATGGAGGCCAGGATCAAAGCCTGGTAAGGCGTCTTCAGGGGCAGATCGGCGGCCCGATCGCGCCATTCCTCCTCGAGGACCTGTTCCATGCGGCGGTAGGCCCGACGCAGAATCTCACGATCGCTGGCACCGCGGACGAAGAAATAGGTATCGGGGAAGAAGCGGCCTTCCGGATGGCCGGGGGGCAATTGGAGAACCGACAGCAAATCCGCCAAGGGGACGTCTTCGAGGGTGTGTTTCAGGGCCGGCTCCGCCGCCAGGGCCGCCAAGACCTGTTTCACCGTCCAGCCTTCCACCAGGGTGATACGATGCTGAGCCACCTTGCCCGACAGAAACAGCGTGAGCAGGGTTTTGGGCGTCATACCGGGACGCAACCGGTATTCCCCCGCCCGGATGTCGGCGGAAACGCCCTGCTCCAGAGCCCACAACAGCAACCAGCGCGGTTGCGGCAGGATTCCCCGACGTTGCAGCCGCCGCGCCACGGTGGTGAGCGATTCCCCCCGTTTGATCTCGAAGGTCACCGGGGCATCCAGGTCCAGAGGACGATCCAGGGCCTGGCGATACTGGTGCCAGAACCAGCCGGCGCCCCCGAAGAAAAACAAGGCCAGGGCCAGGACGGCCATCCCCCATCGTTTCACGACCACGCCTCCTGCAGACGCCGGGTGACCGGTCCGACCGGCCAGCACTGATCCTCCCAGGCGGTCACCGGCACGATGCCGATCACGCTGTTGGTGAGAAACACCGCCTCCGCCCGGGCCAATACCGTCGGTTTCACCCGCACCTCTCTCACCGTCGTTCCCCAGGCCCGCAGCCGGCGCATCACCCAGTCGCGGACGACGCCGGCGACGCCGCAACGATCGATCGCCGGCGTGAATACCACCGAGTCCCGCACCCAGAACACGTTGCTCATGGTGGCTTCCACCAAAAAACCCTCGCCGTCGCACATCAACCCTTCGTGGACGGCGGGATCGTTCCACTCCAACCGGGCCAGCACCTGCTCCAGACGGTTGCAATGCTTGATACCGGCCAGAGCGGGATTGATCCCCAACCGGGTCCGGCACAACCGAACCCGAACACCGTCCCGGCGCCAGGCGGGCAATGCCGGAGGCAGGGCATGACGGCTGAACACCCGGGTCGCCTCGACTTCCCGGGGCGGGGCATAACCACGCCCACCGCCGCCACGGGTCACCTGCAGCTTCAGCACTCCCGTCGCCGCGCCGGCACAAACTCGCAGGGCCTCCTCGTAAAGCAGGCCGGGATCGGGCATGGGGAGTGCGAGGCGCTCGCACCCCCGCCGCAACCTGTCCATGTGCGCCTCCCACGACGCGGGGGCACCATCTTGGATCAGGAAGGTTTCGAACAGACCGTCACCGTACTGGAAACCGCGGTCGAAAACGTCGATCCACCGTCCCGGCCGGCCATTGATCCATACCGGCGGTGTCATGGGAGACGTCGATCGTCCGGCGCGCGCTTCCAATTCCCGGCACCATAAGGCCGAGAAGGAGGCTCAGCCGCTAAACCGTTTGAAGACCAGGGTGGAATTGGTACCACCGAAGCCGAAGGAATTGGAGATGGCGATGTCGATCCGGGCTTCCCGGGCGGTGTGGGGAACGTAATCCAGGTCACAGCCTTCGCCGGGTTCGTCCAGATTGATGGTGGGCGGCAGAATCCGGTCGCGCAACGCCAGGATGGTGAAAATGGCTTCGATGCCGCCGGCGGCGCCCAGCAAGTGGCCCGTCATCGACTTGGTGGAACTGACCGGGATGCGATAGGCCGCCTCGCCGAAGGCGCTCTTGATGGCCCGGGTTTCGGCCAGATCCCCGGCCGGGGTCGAGGTACCGTGGGCGTTGATGTAACCCACCTGTTCCGGATCGATCCGTGCCGCCCGCAGCGCCCGGCGCATACACAACGCCGCCCCCTCGCCGGCGGGCGGGGGCTGGGTCATGTGATAGGCGTCGGCGGTGGCGGCATAGCCGATCAGTTCGGCGTAAATTCTGGCGTCACGGGCCAAGGCGTGCTCGAGGGATTCCAGCACCAACACACCGGCCCCCTCGGACAGCACGAAGCCGTCGCGGTCCTTGTCCCACGGCCGGCTCGCTCCCTGGGGATCGTCGTTGCGCCGCGACAGAGCCCGGGCGGCGGCGAACCCCCCCAGCCCGGTCGGGGAAATGGGAAATTCCGCCCCGCCGGCGATCATCACCTCGGCATCGCCGGTGCGGATGATGCGGGCGGCCTCGCCGATATTGTGGTTGGCAGTGGCGCAGGCCGAGACCACGGCGAAGTTGGGCCCCCGGATGCCCTTCATGACGGCGAAGTTGCCGGAAATCATGTTGATGATGTTCGCGGGCACGAAAAAAGGCGAAATCCGCCGCGGTCCCCCCTGCAGATAAGCGCTATGGCCGTTCTCGATGCCGGTGATGCCGCCGATTCCGGCACCGATGGCCACACCGATCCACTCGGCGTTGGCATCGGTCACTTCCAGACCGGCGTCCTCGAACGCCTGACAGGCGGCGGCGATCCCGTAATGGATGAACGGGTCCATCTTGCGCGCCTCTTTGGCCGGGATGTAGTCGGTCACGTCGAAGTTCTTCACCACCCCACCGAAACGGGTGGGGAAGTTGCTGACGTCGAAATACTCGATCGGACCGATACCGCTCTTGCCGCTGACGATGTTTCGCCAGGCTTCGGCGACGGTATTCCCCACCGGGGACAAAATACCCAGCCCGGTAACGACGACGCGTCTTTCACTCAAGGCACTTACCCAATCCAAAAAGCCCGCAGGGGACCCCTGCGGGACGGGTTCATTTCTTCAGATGATTTTCGATGTAGTCGATGGCTTCCTGAACCGTGGTGATCTTTTCCGCTTCCTCGTCGGGGATTTCGCAGTCGAACTCTTCCTCCAGGGCCATCACCAGCTCCACGGTGTCGAGGGAATCGGCCCCCAGGTCGTCGACGAAAGAGGCATCGTTGGAGATTTCTTCCTTGACACCCAGTTGTTCGGCCACGATTTTCTTCACACGTTCTGCCACGTCACTCATGATGCGTCTTCCTCGGTTGTTACGGTATTGATGAAAATTCCAAGAGCGGGCATTTTAATGGCCGCCCTTGGCAAACACAATCTTTAATCAGGCCATGTACATGCCGCCGTTGACGTGAAGGGTCTCGCCGGTGATGTATGCGGCCCTGTCGCTGCACAAGAACGAAACCGCATGGGCGATTTCCTCCGCCTGCCCCAGACGCCCCAGGGGAATCGTCTCCAGCAGCGCCTTCCGCTGGGCCTCGGGCAACTCCCGAGTCATGTCGGTGTCGATGAAACCGGGGGCCACGGTGTTCACGGTGATGCCCCTCGAACCCACCTCCCGGGCGAGGGATTTGGCGAATCCCACCATCCCCGCCTTGGCGGCGGCATAGTTGGCCTGGCCGGGATTGCCGGTGGCCCCCACCACCGAACCGATGTTGACGATGCGTCCCCAACGGGCCTTCATCATTCCCCGCAGGCAGGCCCTGGTCAATCGATACACCGAAGTCAGGTTGGTGTCGATGATCGCGTCCCATTCCTCCGCCTTCATCCGCATGAGCAGATTGTCGCGGGTGATGCCGGCGTTGTTCACCAGCACCAAAGGCGGGGCGAAGCTCCGACCGATTTCCTCGACCACGGCCTGGACCTGCCCGTCATCGGTCACGTCCAGGACCATTCCGCGCCCCCGGCCCACCTCGGCGAGGGCCGCGCCGATACGCTCGGCACCGGCGGCCGATGTGGCGGTTCCGACGACGATGAAACCATCGCGGGCCAGTTGCAGCGCGATGGCGCGGCCGATGCCCCGGCTGGCACCGGTCACCAAAGCAACCTTGTCAGTCATGCGAGCTTCTCCATGGCGATGTCGAGCGTGGTTGGATCGTAAATCGGCAGGGTTCGACAGGATTTGACGATGCGCCGGTTGAGTCCGGTCAAGACCTTACCCGGCCCTGCCTCCACGAAACTGTGGACTCCCTGGTCGTGGAGGAAACGGATGGTGTCGCTCCAGCGCACCGGCGAATAGAGCTGTTGCGCCAGCAGCGCCCGGATCACCTCCGGAGCCGCATGGGTGCCGACATCCACGTTGTGGACCACGGCGACCCGCGGGGTCCGGATGGGTGTCTCTTCGAGCAACTGCGCCATCTTCTCCGCTGCCGGCTGCATCAGCTCGCAATGGGAAGGGACGCTGACCGCCAGTCTGACGGCCCGCTTGGCGCCGGCCGCCTTGGCCGCCTCGCAGGCCTTCTCCACCGCAGCGGCCTCACCGGCGATCACCACCTGCCCCGGGGCGTTGAAATTGGCGGCCGCCACCAGGCCGTCGGCCTCCCTGACCTGGTTGCAGATTCCGACCACGACGTGGTCTTCGAGACCGAGAATGGCCGCCATCGCCCCTTTTCCTTCCGGAACCGCCGTCTGCATCAGACGGCCCCGTTGCGCCACCAGGCGCACGGCGTCGGGAAAGGCCAGCGACTCAGCGCATACCAAAGCGGTGTACTCCCCCAGACTGTGTCCCGCCATCCAGGCAGGACAGACCCGGGTCTGACCGTACCAGACCCGCCAGACGGCGACCCCGGCGGCGAGCAGGGCCGGCTGAGTGTTGACCGTCTGGTTGAGCTCCGCCTCCGGTCCCTCTTGCACCAGACGCCACAGATCGAACCCCAGGACTTCGGATGCCTCGGCGAAGGTGTCCCGGATCTGGGGAAAGGCGGCCGCCAAATCGGCCAACATACCCACCGCCTGGGAACCCTGACCGGGAAACAAAAAGGCCAAATCAGGCCGTTGCTGCGTTTCTTCCATCATCGTCAATACCTTACCAGTGCGGAACCCCAGGTGAAACCGCCGCCGAAGGCTTCCATGAGCAGGATCTGCCCGCGGCGGATCCGACCGTCTCGGACCGCCTCGTGCAAGGCCAGGGGCACCGACGCCGAAGAAGTGTTGCCCTGGCGCTCGATGGTCACGACCACCCGCTCCATGGGCATTTTCAGCTTGCGGGCGGTGGCGGCGATGATCCGTATGTTGGCCTGGTGCGGAACCAGCCAATCCACGTCCGCCTTCTCCAGCCCGTTGGCGGCCAGCGTTTCGTCGACGATCCGGCCCAGGGTGTTCACCGCGATCTTGAAAACTTCGTTGCCCTGCATTTTGACATAGGGCGGCTCCCCGCTGATACCCATTTCCGGATTGGGCAGGTAGAGCAGATCCTGATAGTGGCCATCGGCGTGGATGTGGGTCGACAGAATCCCCGGCTCGGCGGAAGCCTCCAGCACCACGGCGCCGGCGCCGTCGCCGAACAGAATGCAGGTGGCCCGGTCGCTCCAGTCCACCAGCCGGGAGTTGATCTCGCTCCCGACCACCAGGACCCGGGAAGCGGTGCCGGCCCGGATGAACTGATCCGCGATGCTCAGGGCGTAGATGAATCCGGAACAGGCCGCCTGCACGTCGAAGGCGCCGCATTCGCGGATTCCCAGGCGCTGCTGCAGGATGCAGGCGGCGCTGGGGAAGATCCGGTCCGGCGTGCTGGTGGCCATGATGATCAGGTCGATGGATGCCGGCTCCCACCCGGCCGCGGCGATCGCCTGACGGGCGGCTCTTTCCCCCATGCTGGAAGCGGTCTCGTGGGGGGCGGCGATGCGCCGCTCCCGAATCCCAGTCCGTTCCACGATCCAGGCGTCGTTGGTGTCCACCATGCGGGAGATGTCGTCGTTGGTACGGACCGTCTCCGGCAGATACCCCCCGGTTCCGGCGATACGGGAATAACGGCTCATGCGCTCCTCACCCGGGGGGACGACGCCCGGCCTTCTTCGGCGAAGATGGTGGCCACTCGTTCACCGATCCGATCCGGGACCGCCTTGTCGATCTCCAGGAGCGCCATGCGAATGGCGTTGGCGAAGGCGATCCGATCGGCGTTGCCGTGGCTCTTGATGACGATGCCCCGCAATCCCAACAGGCTGGCGCCGTTGTAGCGCCGGGGATCGAAACGCTGCTTGAAGGATTTGAGCACCGGCCGCGCCAGCAGACCGACGATCCGGGCGTAGAGATTCTTGTGAAACCCCTCGCGCAGCGCATCCCCGAGCAGCCGGGCCAACCCTTCGATGGTCTTGAGGGCGACGTTGCCGACGAAACCGTCGGTCACGATGATGTCCACCTCGCCGCTGAACAGGTCGTCCCCCTCCACGTAGCCGATGAAGTTGAGATAGGAATTAGACAACAATTGGGCGGCCCGCTTGACCTGCTCGTTCCCCTTGATCTCCTCCTCGCCGATGTTGAGCAGACCGATGCGGGGGGATTCGACGTTCTCCACCGCCCGCACCAGTTCGTAACCCATGACGGCGAACTGATACAGATGCTCGGCGGAAGAATCGACATTGGCCCCCATGTCCAGGATGTGGGTACAGCCGCCGGCGGCCGGCAGGGTGACGATGATCGCCGGCCGATCGATACCGGGAATCGTTTTCAACACGAAACGGGCGGTCGCCATCAGGGCACCGGTATTGCCGGCACTGACGCAGGCGTCAGCATCCCCGTCCCGAACCAGATTCAACGCCACCCGCATGGAGGAATCACGCTTGTTGCGCAACGCCCGGGAGGGCAGGTCGTCCATGGCGACCACCTCGGAGGCGTGCCGGATCGTCAGACGGTCGTCGGAACGGTGACCGAGCCGGTGGAGATGCGAACGCAGCACCGGCTCCTGCCCCACCAGGATCAGACGGAGATCGGGATACTCCCGCAGGCAGTCCAGGGCCGCGGGCACGGTGACTTCCGGGCCGTGATCCCCACCCATCGCATCCAAAGCGATCACAGGACCCCGATCAGGCATGACACTTCCTTGTCGCTCGAATCATAGACAAAAACCCGCTTGGCGAACGATCGTTATTCTTCTTCCGGCTCTTCGAGCTTCACTTCGACGACGCGGCGGCCGCGGTAATAGCCGTCCGGACTGACGTGATGGCGCAGGTGGGTTTCACCGGTCAGGGGATCCTGGGACAGAGCCGGAGCCCTGAGGGCGTCGTGGGCGCGGCGCATGCCGCGTTTGGAGCGGGTTTTGCGATTTTGCTGTACTGCCATCGGGTCTTCTCCTCGTGATTACTCTCGGGTTTTCAATTGGGCCAATACCGCGAAGGGATTTTCCCCCTCCCCGACCGTCGTTTCGAAGTCCGGGTCCTCGGAACGGGTCGTGACCGGGGCACAACCGCCGTGCTTGGGAACGGGGGGAATGGCCAGGATCAATTCGTCCTCCACGATGGCGGCGAAAGGGATCTGTTCCTGCTCCAACAGCAGCGGTTCGTAGTCGTCGGGCAAGCGGTTCCCCTCGTCGATGGAGGTGACCACCCCCAACTTCACCGGGCTGTCCACGGTGATCCGCAACGGCGCCAGACAGCGCTGGCAGGTCACCTCCAACTCACCGCGCACCGAACCGGTGATCGCAGCCACCCGCCCCTCCCGTTCGAAGCGCAGATCCACTTCCACCTCGTCGCCGAGGTTGGAGATCATCCGCGCCAGACGGCCCATCTTCGCTAAGCTCAACCGCCCCCGCCAGTGCCGCCCCTTGGCCACACAGTGGAGGGGGTCGATCAATCCAGGCAAATGTGTCGGCATAATTTTCAAATGATACCGATTTTGGCGAAAACCTGTCAAAATATTGCTTTACCTCGCGCGACACCGTTATGACCCGACTGGTACTGGCATCAAGTTCCCCCTACCGCCGCACCGTGCTGGAGAAACTCCAGTTGCCGTTTCTGACCGCGGCGCCGGAAATCGACGAAACCCCGCTTTTCAACGAAGCCCCCGAGCAGTTGGCGATGCGCCTTTCCGCCGCCAAGGCCCGCGCCGTCGCCCAGGCGTATCCCGATCACCTGATCATCGGTTCGGATCAGGTCGCCCTGCTCGGCGGAAAAAAATTGGACAAGCCGGGGACTTTCGACGCCGCCCTCGAAGTGCTGCAGGCCGCGTCGGGACGCAGCCTGTGCTTCTATACCGGGGTCAGCGTCCTCAACAGCCGTACCGGCCGGCAGTTGAACGCCGTGGACGTCTGCCGGGTCCACATGCGCTCCCTGAGCCGCGCCGAAATCGAAGACTATCTGGGCCGGGAACGACCCTTCGACTGCGTCGGCGCCTTCAAATCGGAAGGCCTGGGGATCGCCCTGATCCAGCGGATCGAGGGTGACGACCCCAACGCCCTGATCGGGCTGCCGCTGATCCGGCTGATCGATCTGCTGCACCGCTTCGGCGTCAGGATTCTGGGATCATGACCATCGACGAGGAAGACCGGGCATTGTTCCGCCGGGCCGTCGCCGGCATCCGGCCCGTCCGGAGCGAATCGCGGGCGGCACCCCCCCGGCCCCGCCGCTCCGCCGTGGCGCCTCGGACGGCCGCCGATGAACCCGCCGAAGATCTGGTCCCCGGCGAAATCCTGACCTACCTGAAACCCGGCGCCGATCAGCGGATTCTGAAAAAACTGCGCCAGGGCAAAATCCATCCGGAGACCCAACTGGACCTGCACGGCTGCACCCGCCGGGAGGCTCAGGCGTTGCTCCGCCTGTTTCTCCAGGAGTGTCACGAGGACGGAGTCCGCTGCGCCCTCATCATCCACGGCAAGGGCTGGCGCTCCGAGGGGTTTCGCCCGGTGCTCAAAAGCGCGCTCAATCAATGGTTGCGCCAATATCCCCAGGTGATCGCCTTCTGCAGCGCCAAGCCCCGCCACGGCGGCAGCGGTGCCCTCTACGTGGTGCTGGGCCAGAACAGATAGAACAGCCAGCCGCCCAGAACCAGGCGATAAAGCACGAACGGCATCATGCCGATCCGCTGCAACAGGCCCAAAAACCAGCCGATGCAGCCATAGGCCGCCAGGGCCGAAACCATGACCGCCAGAAACAGCAGATTCCAGTCCACCGCCGCGCTCGCCCGGAGCAGATCCCAGGTCTTCACCCCACCGGCCAGAAGAATGACCGGGATCGACAGCAGGAAGGAAAACCGCGCCGCACTCACCCGGTCGAAGCCCAGGAACAACCCCCCGGTGATGGTGATCCCGGAGCGGGAAGTGCCGGGAATCAGGGCCAGGGTCTGGAACAGGCCGACGACCAAGGCATCGACCCAGGTCAGCCGTTCCAGGGAGCGGCACCCTCGGTCGCCCCGGTACGCCGCCACCCCCAGCAACAGGCCGAAGACGACCGTCGCGCCCGCGATCACGAGCGGGGAACGCAACTCGGTTTCGATCCAATCCTTCAGCAAAAGCCCTGCCAGACCGACCGGAACGGTGCCGATCAACACCCCCCAGCCGACCACGGCGTTGGGATTGAGGCGCCGCTGCGAGAGAGAACGGCGCCAGTCCCGGACGATGGCGCTCAGATCCTCCCGGAAGTACAGAACCACCGCCAGCAGGGTGCCCACATGAACCGCCACGTCGAAAGCCAGCCCCTGGTCCGACCAGCCGAGCAATCGCGGCATCAGAATCAGATGGGCCGAACTGGAAATGGGCAAAAACTCGGTCACCCCCTGCAACAGGGCCAACCCGTAAGCCTGTAGGCAATCCATCACCCCCCCTCCTCCAGGTCTATCAGTTCGTCGATCAACGCCGTGGCGTAACTGCCGGCGGGCAACTCGAATTCGAGAATCAGCTCGTCGGCGGCCAAACGCCACGCCAACCGGGCGACCGGAACCCGAAGCGGGCGCCGCATGGCGCGGGCACAGCGCTCGAGCCCCCTGGCCAACTGCGGCCAGCGGGACACCGCCTCCGCCTCGATTTCTCCGGCTTCCCCGCCAGCCCGCTCCCCCTCGCCCCACAACGGCCCGGAGGGATGGATCTCCAGCGCCCCAACCCGCCGTTCGATGGTCGGGTCGATCTCGGCGGAAAAGAAGGCGTTGCCCCGAGCGAACATGAAAAGATCCCCCGGCAAGGCCCGGTTCCAGCTTTTCCCCTCGATACGCAACGCCAGCACCTGATTGAAAATCAGGGCCCGGGCGGCGGACAGATACAGCCCGCGCCGGTGGCGGCTCCGCACCACCTCCTCGCCGGCCAACAGCGCCCGGGCGTGAAGCACGTTGCCCCCCGCCTTCCCGAACCGCTGGGCTCCGAAATAATTCGGCATTCCCTGCCGCTGGATCCGCTGGAGGATGGCGGTCAATTCCCCGGCGGGGGCGGCCAGCCGACGAATCCGGATCCGGAAACGGTTGCCGGCCAGCGCCCCGCGGCGCAGACGCCGCCGGTTGCGGGTCCAGGAAAGCACCCGAAAGTCCTCGCCGCCGCACGCCGGCCACGGCGGTTCCCGCTCACCCGGCAAGTGGAGACAGAACCATTGCCGCGTCAGAGCGTGGCGGTCCTTGAGCCCGGCGTAGCTCACCCGCTGCCTGGGCAATCCGGCAAAAGACGCCAGGCGTTCGGCCACCTGATCGGTGTTCAAGCCCCGCTTCTCCACCCAGAGAAAAACGTGCTCGCCGTCACCGGAAGGCTCGAAGCCCAGGATTTCCTCCACCTGGAAATCCTCGGGACAGGTCTTGATGCGGCCGCGACCGACCGGACCGCCGAAGGCGGTCGGCCACCGGGGCAGGGAAAAAGTGTTCAACGGGACCGGATGAGCGCCACGGCCTGGGCCGAGATTCCCTCGCCCCGCCCCTCGAAACCCATTCCTTCCGTGGTGGTGGCCTTGACGTTCACCCGGTCTTCCTCGATGGCCAGGTCGGTGGCGATGTGGCGGCGCATGGCCGGAATGTGCCGGGCGAGCCGGGGCGCCTGGCAGACGATGGTCAGATCGACGTTGACCGGGACCCATCCCCCCTGTTCGAGCAATTGCCGCACCCGGCGCAACAGCAGGCGGCTGTCGATACCGCGCAACGCCGGATCGCTGTCGGGAAAATGGCGCCCGATGTCGCCGAGCCCCCCGGCCCCCAGCAGGGCGTCGCACAGAGCGTGCAGCGCCACGTCACCGTCGGAATGGGCCGCCAGTCCCCGTTCGAAGGGGATCTTCACCCCGCCCAGGGTGACGTGATCGCCGTCCTGAAACCGGTGGGCGTCGTAGCCTTGACCGATGCGAAACTCCGTCATAACCGTTCCAGAATGAAGCGAGCCAGGGGCAAGTCCTCCGGCCGCGTGATCTTGATGTTGTCCGGACTGCCTTCGACGATTTTGGGCTGGAAACCGGCCAGTTCGACGGCGCTGGATTCGTCGGTGACCGGCATACCCTGGGCCAGCGCCTGTTCCAACGACCGGCGCAACAGGCGGTAGCGGAACAGCTGGGGCGTCAAGGCCCGCCAGATGCGGTGGCGCTCTACCGTCTGTCGGACGACGCCGTCCGCCACTTCCTTGAGGGTGTCCACCGAAGGCAGGGCCAAGATACCACCCACTTCGTCCTCGGCCAGGGTGTGGAGCAGTTTTTCGGCGTCGGCGGGACGCAGGCAGGGACGTGCGGCATCGTGCACCATCACCCAGTCCGAATCCGCCGCCTCCCCTGCCAGGGACGCCAGCCCGGCGAGCACCGAGTCGGCCCGCTCCGCCCCCCCTTCGGTCACCCGGATGCGAGGATGGCGCGCCAGGGGCAGTTCGTGCCAGCGCCGGTCGTCCGCCGCCAGGGCGACGACGATGACCTCCAGCGCCGGAACTGCCAGGAGCCGTTCCAGGGTGTGCTGCAGAACCGGCTTTCCTGCCAGGGTGAGATACTGTTTGGGGATCTCCGAACCCATCCGCCGCCCCCGGCCGGCGGCGGGGACCACGGCGAAACAACGCCGCCTCATGGCCGCTCCGCCATCATGACATAGGTCTCACCCGGCCGGATCATTCCCAGATCCCGGCGGGCTCGCTCCTCCACGGCGGCCAGATCGTGTTTCAGGTCCCACACTTCGGCCTCCAGGGCCTGATTGCGTTCCCGTTGGGCCTGCACCCGGCGCTGCAGTTCCGCCACCCGTTCCTGAAGCCGGCGGTTTTCCATCACGCCGCCGTCCCCGAGCCACAGGCGGTATTGCAACGCCAACAGCAACATCCCCAACAGGAACGCCACCCACCTCATCACGCCAAGGGGAAGGCCCGCCGCCCCGGATAGACCGCCTTGTCCCCCAGGGATTCCTCGATCTTGAGGAGGCGATTGTACTTGGCGATGCGGTCGGAACGGCTCAGGGAGCCGGTCTTGATCTGCCCGGTTCCCCAGGCCACCGCCAGATCGGCGATGGTGACGTCTTCGGTTTCCCCGCTGCGGTGGGAAATCACCGCGGTGTAGCCGGCATCGTGGGCCATGCGCACCGCTTCCAGGGTCTCGGTCAGGGTGCCGATCTGGTTGACCTTGACGAGGATGGAATTGGCGATGCGGCGCTCGATGCCCTGTCGGAAGATCGCGGGATTGGTGACGAACAGGTCATCCCCCACCAATTGAATCTTGTCCCCCAGGGTTTCCGTCAGCAATTTCCACCCGTCCCAGTCGTCCTCAGCCATGCCGTCCTCGATGGACAGAATGGGGTAACGCGCCACCCAGTCCGCCAGGTAGGCGGCGAACCCGGCCGAGTCGAAACGGCGGTCTTCCGACTCCAGCACGTAGTGACCGTCCCGATAGAACTCGGAGCTCGCCACGTCCAGCCCCAGGGCGATATCCTCCCCGGGCCGATAACCGGCCTTTTCGATCGCTTCCAGGATCACCTGGAGCGCCTCCTCGTTGGAGGACAGATTGGGGGCGAAGCCGCCCTCGTCGCCGACGGCGGTGCTGTAGCCGCACTTCTTCAGCACCGACTTGAGATGATGGAAGACCTCCGCACCATAACGCAGCGCCTCGCGAAAACTGGGCGCTCCCACCGGCAGAATCATGAACTCCTGAAAATCGACGTTGTTGTCGGCATGGGCGCCCCCGTTGATGATGTTCATCATCGGCACCGGGAGACAGAATTCGCGATCCTTCAGGTAGACGTACAGCGGAACGTTGCCGTCGGCGGCGGCGGCGTGGGCGGCGGCGAGGGAAACCGCCAGGATGGCGTTGGCCCCCAGACGCCCTTTGTTCTCGGTGCCGTCCAGTTCGATCATCCGGCGGTCCAAGGCCGCCTGGTCGGCGGCGTCCATGCCCACGAGGGCTTCACGGATCTCGCCGTTGACGTTGGCCACCGCCTTCAACACTCCCTTGCCGAGGTAACGGTCGGGATCGCCGTCCCGCAGTTCCACGGCCTCGCGCGCCCCGGTGGAGGCGCCGGAAGGCACCTTGGCGCAGCCGATGACCCCGGATGCCAGTTTGACCTCGGCCTCCACGGTGGGATTGCCGCGGGAATCCAAAATCTCACGGGCGTGTATGTCGACAATCTTGGCCATGCTTTCTCCTTGTTGCTTCACAGATTCAGATGTTCCGGCAGCTCGCTGCGTTTGACGACGTGGTCGAGCGCCATCAGGGTTTCCAGCAGCGCTTCGATCCGGTCCAGGGGCCAGGCGTTGGGACCGTCGCTGAGCGCCTTGTCGGGATCGGGATGGGTTTCCATGAAAACACCCGCCACCCCGGCGGCGACGGCGGCGCGCGCCAGCACCGGCACGAATTCCCGCTGACCGCCGGAGGACTTGCCCCGGCCTCCCGGAAGCTGAACCGAGTGGGTGGCATCGAACACCACCGGACATTGGGTCTCCCGCATCACCGCCAAAGAACGCATGTCCACCACCAGATTGTTGTAGCCGAAGGTGTATCCCCGCTCGCAGACCAGGATGCGGTCGTTGCCCACCGCCCTGGCCTTGGCGACCACGTGCTTCATGTCCCAGGGCGCGAGAAACTGGCCCTTCTTGATGTTGACCGGCAACCCCTGGCGGGCCACGTTCTGGATGAAATCGGTCTGGCGGCACAGGAATGCCGGGGTTTGCAGCACGTCGACCACCGAGGCCACCGCCTCGAGGGGAGTGTATTCGTGAACGTCGGTCAGGACCGGAACACCGATCTGGCGCTTGACCTCGGCGAGGATTTCCAACCCTCTCTCCAAGCCCAACCCCCGGAAGCTCTCCACCGACGAGCGGTTGGCCTTGTCGAAGGAGGACTTGTAGATGAAGGGGATCCCCAAGCGCCGGGTGATCTCCTCGAGACGGCCGGCGGTGTCGATGGCCAGCTGCTCGCTTTCGATGACGCAGGGTCCGGCGATCAGGAACAACGGCCGGTCGAGACCGGCTTCGAAACCACAGAGGGAGACGGGTTTATTCATGGGCTTGAACGATTCCTGCATGGGCTAGGGCCGCTTTGATGAATCCGATGAACAACGGATGGCCCCGACGCGGCGTGGAGGTGAACTCCGGGTGGAACTGGCACCCGAGAAACCAGGGATGATCGGGAATCTCGACGATCTCCACTAACCGGCCGTCGGCGGAAACGCCGGAAACCCGCAACCCGGCGGACTCCAGAACCTGGCGGTAGGCGTTGTTGAATTCATAGCGGTGGCGGTGGCGCTCACGGATCTGTTCCGCACCGTAGAGACGATGGGCCAGGGTTCCCGGAAGCAGGCGACAGGGCTGGGCCCCGAGGCGCATGGTCCCCCCCAGGTCGGCATCTCGGTCGCGGCGCTCGATGCGGCCGGTCGCGTCCTGCCACTCGGTGATCAGGGCGATCACCGGATGGGGGGTATCGGGATGGAACTCGGTACTGTGGGCGCCTTCGAGCCCGGCCACCTGGCGGGCGAATTCGATCACCGCCACCTGCATTCCCAGACAGATCCCCAGATAGGGAATCCGGCGCTCCCGGGCGAACCGGGCGGTGGCAATCTTCCCTTCCACCCCGCGCTTGCCGAAACCGCCCGGCACCAGAATGGCGTCGCAGCCTTCCAGGGCGGCGGTGCCGCGCTGTTCCACGTCCTCGGAGTCCACGTAGCGGATGACGACCCGGGTCCGGGTATGGATACCGGCGTGCACCAGCGCCTCGTGCAGGGATTTGTAGGCATCCACGTGATCCACGTACTTGCCGACGATGGCGATATGGACCGTGTGCTGCGGATTTTCCAGGGCGTCGACCACCTCCTGCCAGACCGACAGATCCGCGGGTGGGGCCTTCATCTGCAGTTTTTCCAGAACGATCTCGTCGAGGCGCTGATCGTGGAGCAAGAGGGGAATGCGGTAGATGGAATCGGCGTCCACCGCCGAGATCACCGCCTCCTCCGGCACGCTGGTGAACAACGCTATCTTGCTGCGCTCCCCCCGGGGCAACCCCTTTTCGGAACGGCACAGCAGCACGTCGGGCTGAATGCCGATGGCGCGCAGCTCCTTGACCGAGTGCTGGGTGGGTTTGGTCTTCAGTTCCCCGGCGGAGCGCACGAACGGCACCAGGGTCAAATGGACGAACACCGAACGCCCGGGCCCGAGTTCCATGCCCAACTGGCGGATGGCCTCCAGATAAGGCTGGGATTCGATGTCCCCCACGGTGCCGCCGATCTCGATCAGGGCGACGTCGAAACCTTCGGCGCTGGCGGTGATGGCCCGTTTGATCTCGTCGGTGATATGGGGGATGACCTGAACGGTGCCGCCCAGATAATCGCCCCGGCGTTCCTTGCGAATGACGTTGGCGTAGATCCGGCCGGTGGTCCAATTGTTCTTGTGCCCCATCGTGGTGGAGACGAAACGCTCGTAATGCCCCAGATCGAGATCGGTCTCGGCCCCGTCGTCGGTGACGAAGACCTCCCCGTGCTGATAGGGACTCATGGTGCCCGGATCGACGTTGATGTAAGGATCCAGTTTAGTCAGGGTCACCTTCAGCCCCCTGGCTTCGAGGATCGCCCCCAGGGAAGAGGCGGCAATGCCCTTACCGAGGGAGGAAACCACCCCGCCGGTGATGAAAACGTATCTGGTCATCAATCAGGATTGGCCCCGGAGAAAAAATAATCGGGTATTTTACACGGCACGACGGTAAGCGTCACGGCCCCGCTGCTCTTCACCGACAGGCTGGAGAGGATCGGCGGCAAGTTGCTAATCCCCGGTGGTAACGGGTATCTTATTGACCATGCTCAAATCGACTCGCAACCAGGTGATCGCCCTCGCCGGTCTGGCCCAGGCCGTGCATCTGGTTCAGCAGATCGCCCAACGGGGCCGGGCGGAGCCTGACGCCATGGCCGCCAGCATCGCCAGCACGCTGAAGATCGACGCCGAGAGCGTCGAAGACGTCTACGGCGGCCTTTCGGGCGTTCGCGCCGGCCTGTTGAAATTACGCCAGCAGTTGGGCGGTCGGGGGCAGATCGACCCGGAACACGCCCGCTACAGCGCCCAGCTGGTGATGCTGCAGGGTCGGCTGGAAAACCGGCCCGAGGTCCGCAAACAGGTGCGTGCCGGCGTGGAGCAGGCCGCCGGCTGCGCTCGGAAGAACGCCCTCCTCGACGAGACGGTGTTGGAAATCCTGGCCGAGACCTACCACCGCAACATCAGCCCCCTGGGGCCGAAAATCATCATCACCGGCGACCGGATGCATCTGGGCAACCCCGCCAACGCCAACCGAATCCGCGCCCTGTTGCTGGCGGGGATACGTTCCGCCGTCCTCTGGCGCCAGTGCGGCGGTGCCAAGTGGAAATTCCTGTTCAACCGCAAACGCCTGCAACACGAACTCCACACCCTGCTGGCAGAAATCCATGCTGATTGACGCCCGAAACCTCTATCGTTTCTACGGCGCCACCTGCGCCGTAGCCGATCTTTCCCTCACCCTGGAAAAAGGGGAAATCCTCGGCTTCCTGGGGCCCAACGGCGCCGGCAAGTCCACCACCATGCAGATGCTGTGCGGCAACCTGGCCCCCAGCGCCGGGGAAATCCGCATCAACGGCGTCGACCTGCTGGAACGTCCCAAGGAAGCCAAACGCCATTTGGGCTACCTGCCGGAGGTCCCGCCGCTGTATCGGGAACTGACCGTGGACGAATATCTCGATTACTGCGGCCGCCTCCACGGTCTGGCCGGAACCCGGCTCCGGCACGCCCGGGACGAGGCCAAAGCCCGCTGCGGCCTGGAACCGGTCGGCCGCCGCCTGATCGGCAATCTTTCCAAGGGTTTCCAGCAGCGGGTCGGCATCGCCCAAGCCATTCTCCACGCCCCGCCCGTGGTCGTGTTGGACGAACCCACGGTGGGACTCGACCCGATCCAGATCCGGGAAATCCGCGGACTGATCCGTGAGCTGGGGCAGGAACACGCCGTTCTGTTGTCCACCCATATCCTCCCCGAGGTGCAGGCCGTATGCAGCCGGGTCATGATCATCCATCGGGGACGGGTGGCCCTCAACGCCCCTATCGCCGAACTGGAGCGCCATATGCGTGCATCCGGCTTGATTCTGGCCACCCGCCGGCCCGTCGACGCCGATCGGATCAAGGCGTTGGCCGGGGTCCACGACCTGGAAGTCCTGGACGAACCAAATC
>JALSGR010000110.1 GCA_026982635.1 Methylothermaceae bacterium
CTCTCGGTTGTCGAATGTCGAACCTAGAAATTCCCCTGAAACCAACTGCACATCCGTCGCCACAGGGCCCGAAGGCCCGACTCCTCCCCCGCCAATCCGGACACCGCCTGGTGTTCGTGACCGAACAACAACAACCCCACGCCGGTGGCGTAGGCGGGATTGCGGATGACGTCGGTCAAGCCGGTGACGTGGCGCGGCATTCCCAGACGCACCGGCATGTGAAAGATTTCCTCGGCCAGCTCCACCAGCCCTTCCAGCTTGGAACTGCCGCCGGTGAGCACCACCCCGCCGGGAATCAGATCCTCGAAGCCGCTGCGGCGCAGTTCCGCCTGGATCAACAACAGCAACTCCTCGCAACGCGGCTCCACGATCTCGGCCAGATTGTGACGGGAGATCCGCCGCGGGGGGCGGTCACCGATACTGGGCACCTCGATCACATCGTCGATGTCCGCCAACTGGGTCAAGGCACAGGCGTGGCGGATCTTGATCTTCTCGGCGTGGTGGGTCGGCGTCCGCAAGGCGACGGCAATGTCGTTGGTGATCTGGTCGCCGGCGATGGGGATGACCGCGGTGTGGCGGATAGCCCCTTCGGTGTAGATGGCGATGTCGGTGGTGCCGCCGCCGATGTCCGCCAGACACACCCCCAGATTGCGCTCGTCCTCGGTGAGCACCGCATGGGCCGAGGCCAGTTGTTCGAGAACGATGTCCTCGACCTCCAGGCCGCAGCGGCGGATGCACTTGACGATGTTCTGGGCGGCGCTGACCGCACCGGTGACGATGTGCACCTTGGCTTCCAGGCGGATTCCCGCCATCCCTACCGGCTCCTTGATGCCGGTCTGACTGTCGATGATGTATTCCTGCGGCAGCACGTGGAGGAGTTTCTGATCCGCCGGGATGGCCACCGCCTTGGCGGAATCGAGGACCCGCTCGACGTCGGCGGGGGCGACCTCCTTGTCCTTGATCGCCACGATGCCGTGGGAATTGAGGCTGCGGATGTGACTGCCGGCGATACCGACGAAGACCGAATGCACCTGGTACCCCGCCATCAGCTCCGCTTCTTCGACCGCCCGCTGGATCGATTGGACGGTCGATTCGAGATTGACCACCACCCCCTTCTTCAACCCCTTGGAGGGATGGGTGCCGATGCCGACGATCTCGATCTCGTCCTCGTCGGGATTGTATTCGCCGACGATGGCGGCCACTTTGGAAGTGCCGATGTCGAGGCCCACGAGAATGTTGCGATCTTTGCGTTTAGCCATGGGATTGCTTCGGTATTGTCTCCTTCCCGGTTCGCCAGCGGATGGCGAATCCATGTTCGTAACGGGCGTCCAGATACTCGATTTCGGCCCGCCGACCCTTTTCCAGCCGCCGCAAGGCGGCGACGACCCGGACGAAGGTCTTTTCCGGTTCGCTTCGCCCCAGAACGATGCGGACCCCGTCGTTCAGATGGAGACGCCAGCTGCGGCGCTCGTCCACCTCCAGATGCTCGATGTGCCATCCCAACGGCCGCAGGGCGGCGTTCATCCGCCGGTAGGCGTGAAACAAGCGCTTTTCGTAGCCTTCAGGACCGGTGAGCAGGGGCAGGCGGCTATCGGTGACGACCTCGCCCGGGGTGAAACGTTCCCCCCGCTCGTTGAGAAACGCCTTCTTCCCCCAGCGCAGCACGGGACGCTGCTCCCGGATCTCCAGTCGCAACACGTCGGGCCAGAGCCGTTCGACCCGCACTCGATCCACCCAGGGCAAGCGCCGCACCGCCGCAGCGACGGCCGACAGATCGAGCAGCCAATAATCGTCCAGCAACGGCGTCACCACCCGGCGCAGCTCCGCGAGCCGAAGGTGACGCGGCCCGCCGTGGACCCGAATCCGTTCGATCGGTGCCGACAGCATCCGTTGCGCCCCTGCCACTGTGACGATGATCAACGCCAGTCCTCCCAGCAGGATCTTAACCCGTGACACTGGTTTCCAAAACGCGCCACACCAATTGATCGAAATCGATGCCGGCCGCCCGCGCCGCCATCGGCACCAGGCTGTGGTCGGTCATGCCGGGAACGGTATTGACCTCGATCAGCCAAGGCCGGCCGTGCCGGTCCTGGAACAGGTCTACCCGTCCCCAGCCTTCGACCCCCAGCACCCGGCAGGCCTGCCAGGCCAGTCGCCGCAAGGCCCACTCCTCGGCCGACGCCAGACCGCACGGGCACAGGTAACGGGTGTCGTCGGCCCGGTATTTGGCTTCGAAGTCGTAGAAGGCGCGGGGGGTCTCCAGACGGATCAAAGGCAATATTTCATCTTCCAACAAAGCGGCGGTGTATTCCACCCCGTCGATCCAGGATTCCGCCATCACCGGTCCGAACACCCTGGCCGCCCGCCAGGCGTCGGCCAGGGCCGCTTCGTCCTCGGCCTTGGCCATACCGATGCTCGAACCCTCCAACACCGGCTTGACGATCACTGGGAAACCGAGACTTTCGCCGCACCGGACCAGATCCGCCTCGGTCTCCAACACCACCCAGTCGGGCGTCGGCAGACCGGCTCCGCGCCAACACAGCTTGGCGGCGACCTTGTTCATACTGAGGGCGGAAGCGAGGATGCCGCTGCCGGTATAGGGCAAGCCCATGGCCTCCAGCAACCCCTGGAGCACGCCGTCCTCGCCCCCGCGGCCATGGACGACGTTGAACACCCGGTCGAACCCCTGGCCGGTCAACGCCGCCAGGGGCCGGTCCCCGATATCCACCGCCACGGCGTCGATTCCCCGGCGCTGCAGGGCCGCGGTGACGGCCCGGCCGCTGATCAGGGAAATCTCCCGCTCGGCGCTGTCGCCCCCCATCGCTACCGCTACCTTGCCGAAGCGGGCCGGATCCTGGATTCTCATGGTGGCACTCCGATGATGCGTACTTCCAATTGCAGCCGAATACCGAAACGGGCCGCCACCTCGGCGCGGGCCAGCTCGATCAGCGCCTCGATGTCGGCGGCCGTCGCCCCACCGGTGTTGATGATGAAATTGGCGTGGAGCTCGGAAATCTTGGCGCCGCCGATGGCACGACCCTTGAGACCGCAGGCTTCGATCAGGCGACCGGCGGACTCCCCCGGCGGGTTCTTGAACACCGAACCGCAATTGGGCCAGCGGGTGGGCTGAGTCCGGTTGCGGCGCGCCAGCAACTCGCGGATGCGCCGCTGGCCGGCTTCGATGTCGCCGCGCTGCAGTTTGAGCCAGGCGGCGAGAAAGTATTCGCCCCGAGGCCCTTCCACCGAACGGTAGCCGATCCGATAGTCGGACGGTGAACGGCGGCGCACGACGCCGTGACGGTCGATGGTCTCGACCGCCTCCACCCAGACCCAGGTCTCGCCGCCGAACGCCCCCGCGTTCATGGCCAGCGCCCCACCCATGGTACCGGGGATGCCGGCGAGAAATTCCGCCCCGCTCAGACCGTGGAGGCTGCAGAAACGAGCCACGTGGGCGCAGGGAACCCCCGCCTCCACGTAGACCCGCTGGCCATCGAGCGCCAGGGTGCGCAGGCGGCCGGCGGTGACGACGACCGTCCCCGGCACCCCTCCGTCCCGCACCAGCACGTTGCTTCCCAGCCCCAGCCAGGTCAGGGGTTCCTCTTCGGGCAATCCTTCGAGAAAGCGGATCAGGTCGTCACGGTCGGCGGGACGGAACAGACGCCGTGCCGCTCCCCCCACCCGCCAGGTGGTGAATCCGGCCAGGGGCACGTTCTCCGCCAGGACACCGCGGACCGACAACGACGGCTGCTTCACGGCGCTCATGACAACGCCTCCGGCAACTTGGCCGCCAGCTGGCCGATACTGCCGGCGCCCATGACCAACACCACGTCGTCCGGTCGGATCCGCTGCCGCAAAACCGGCGCCACCTGGTTCAGGTCTTCCAGGAGCGTCACCGGGCGGCCCCGCCGTTGCAACGCCCGGGCCAGACTGGCGCTGTCGGCACCGTCCAGAGGGGACTCGCCGGCGGGATAGACCGGCAGCAGCATCAGATCGTCGACCCGGGACAACACTTCGACGAAATCGGCGAACAGTTCCCGGGTCCGGGTGAAGCGGTGGGGCTGGAATACCAGGAGCTTGCGCTTGCCGGGCCAGACCTGGTCGGCGGCGGCGAAGGTCATGGCCAGTTCGCGGGGATGATGGCCGTAATCGTCCACCAGGCTCACCTCGCCGCCGCGCCAGGGCAGACGTTGGACCTGGAAACGGCGGCCGATGCCGGCGAAATCGGCCAAGGCTCGTCGGATCGCCGCGGTCGGCACCCCCAGTTCCAGGGCGATGGCGACGGCCGCCAGTGCATTGAGCAGATTGTGGCGCCCGGGAAGATTCAGCTCGACGGCCAGCGGCTCGTCCAGCCCCCGCCCGTGGATGGTGAAACAGGTCTTCAACCCCTTCGGCTCGATGGCGTCGGCGCGCAGGTCCGCCTCCGGGTGCAGCCCGTAGGTCAGAACCGGTTTGTGGACCCGCGGCAGGATTTCCGCCACGCCGGGATCGTCGCGGCACAGCACCGCCAGACCGTAAAAGGGCAGCCGATGGAGGAATTCGACGAAGGTGTCCTTGAGCCGATCCCAGTCGCCATCGTAGGTGCCCATGTGGTCGCGATCGACGTTGGTGACGATCGCCATGATGGGGGAAAGGTGCAGGAAAGAGGCATCGCTCTCGTCGGCCTCGGCCACCAGGTAGGGACTGGCGCCCAGGGCGGCGTGACTGCCGGCGCTGTTGAGGCGGCCGCCGATGACGAAGGTGGGATCGAGCTCCCCCTCCGCCAGGATGCTGGCGACCAGACTGGTGGTGGTGGTCTTGCCGTGGGTTCCGGCGACGGCGATGCCGAAACGGAAACGCATCAGTTCCGCCAGCATTTCCGCCCGGGAGATGACCGGAATGTGGTGCCGGCGCGCCGCCCGCCACTCCGGGTTGTCTTCGGCCACGGCGCTGGAAACCACCACCACGTCGGCACCGATCACCCGGGCGGCATCGTGCCCCACCGCCACCTCGACCCCCAGGCTCCGCAGCCGCCGTAAGATCAGGCTGTCCCTGACATCGGAACCGGAAACCCGGTACCCCAGATTGGCCAGGACCTCGGCGATCCCGCTCATGCCGACCCCACCGATGCCGATGAAATGAATCCGGCCGATACCGGCCATGCGCTGTTGCACCGCAACGTCGCCGGCGCGCAGGCGCCAGCCGGAATCCGGTTTGCGTTTAGGCACCATCGGCCACCTCCAGACAAATCCGTGCCACCGTCTCGGTGGCGTCCAAGCGTGCCGCGCGGCTGGCGGACATTCCCATCGTCCTCAGTTTCTCCCGGTCGTCGATCAATTCTTCGAGCGTTCGCCGCAGGGTCGCCGGGGTCAGCTGCGACTGCAGCAGCATCACCGCCCCCCCCTGTTCGACCAGGTACTCGGCGTTGCGCCGCTGATGGTCGTCGATGGCGTGGGGAAACGGAATCAGGACGGCGGCCACCCCGGCGGCGGCCAATTCGCTGATGGTCATGGCGCCGGCCCGACAGACCGCCAGATCGGCCCACCGCCAGGCGGCCGCCATGTCTTCGATGAAATCGTCGACCCGGACCGGAGCGAAACCGGCCTCCCGATAACGTCGAGCGACGTCGGCTTGCCGTCCCGCGCCACACTGATGCCAAACCGCCAGGCGGCCGCTCATGCCGGCCAGCGCCTTAGGCACCGTATCGTTGAGCGCCTCGGCCCCCTGGCTGCCGCCGAGTACCAGCAGGCGCGGCGTCGCCGCAGGCCCGGCCTTCGGCGGCAAGGCGGCGATCTCCCGACGCAGGGGATTGCCGGTCCAGCACGGTTTCAGCGTGGTGGCGAAGGTTCGGGGAAATCCTTCCAGCACCCGGCGGGCATACGGCGCCAGCCAGCGGTTGGTGGTTCCCGGTACCCGGTTCTGTTCATGGATCACCAGGGGAATTCCCAGCCAGCGCGCCAACCAGCCTCCGGGACCGGCGACGAACCCACCCATGCCCAGGATCACCTGGGGACGGTGACGGCGCAGGATCCTCCCCGCCTGCCACAGTGCCCGCGACAGCATGAAGGGCGCTTGGAGCAGACGGCCGACCCCCTTGCCCCGCAACCCGCGGACGGCGACCGTGTCCACCGGAAATCCGGCCGCCGGTACCACCCGCTGCTCCAGTCCATCGGGACCGCCCATCCAGTACACCGCATGACCCCGGTCGCGCAGCCAGCAGGCGACCGCCAACGCCGGATACACATGACCGCCGGTGCCGCCGGCGGCGATCATCACCCGCGCCATGGCTTCCTCCCCGGCCGGGCCGCCAGCCGTTCCCGCGCTTCGGCATCCACCCGCAGCACCAGGGCCAGGGCCAGCAAGGCGACCACCAGACTGCCCCCGCCGTAGCTCATCAGCGGCAGCGTCAGACCCTTGGTGGGCAGCACCCCCAGGTTGACCCCCATGTTGACGACGGCGGTGATCCCCAACCACAAACCGATACCATAGGCCAGCCAGGCGCCGAAAGCCAGCTCGGCCCGCTCCGCCAGGCGGGCGATGGCGAAGATGCGCCACAGCAGCAGGCCGAACGCCAGGATGACGGCGGCCACGCCGACCCAGCCCAGCTCCTCGCCGATCACCGCCAACAGGAAATCGGTATGCCCTTCGGGCAGATAGAACATTTTCTGCACGCTGTTGCCCAGCCCGACGCCGAACCAGCCGCCGCGTCCGAACGCGATCAGCGCCTGGGCCAATTGATAACCTGCGTCCTGGGCGTGGGACCAAGGATCGAGAAATCCGACGAGGCGACGCATCCGGTAAGGCTCCCAGACCACCAGCGCCGCCGCCGCCGCCACCAGGGCGGCGAACAGCGCCGCCAGCGGCAGCAAGCGGGCACCGGCCAGAAACAGCAGGCCGACCGCAGTGGCCATGAGCACGGCGGCGGCCCCGAAGTCCGGTTCCCACAACAGCAGAACCGCCCCCAAACCCACCAACCCCAACGGACGGAGGAAGGCCCAGGCTTCCCGCCGCAAGGCATTGCCATGACGAACCGCATATCCAGCGAGATAGACGACGGCGAACCACTTGAACGGTTCGGAAACCTGGAGCCGGAAACCGGGCAGGTTCAGCCACCGGGTGCTACCCTTGACGGTGACACCTAGCCCTGGAATCTTGACGGCCGCCAGGAGCAGCAAGCCCGTCAATAACAGCACCGGCCCAAGACGCTGCCAAATACCGAGGGGGATACGCCAGACCACGAAGGCGCCCACCACCCCCACCAACAGATGCAGCAACTGACGGCGGGCGAAATACAAACCGCCGCCGTGAAGATGTACGGAGGCCGAGGTCATCATGACGAAACCGGTCAACACCAGACACACCGTCACCCCCAGCAACCAGCCGTCGACCGGCGGCCGTTTTCCGGAAGAATCGTGCATGACTACGCCGCCGACTGCCATCGCTTCACCAAAGACTCGAACAAATCTCCCCGGGCCCGGTAATCCGGGAACTGATCCAGGCTGGCGCAGGCGGGCGACAACAGCACCGTATCGCCCGGCCGGGCCAGATGGCGGGCGGCCGACACCGCTTCCGCCAGATCCTCCACCAAAACGGTCTCGGTGACCGGTTCCAGGACGCTAGCCAGCCGCTGGCGGTCCCGCCCGAAGAGGATAGCGGCCTTTATCTTGTGGCCGCAGGCGCGCAGCGGGGAAAAATCCGCCCCCTTGCCATCACCGCCGGCCAACAGGATCAACGGCCCCGCCAATCCCCGGATGGCCGCCTCCGTCGCTCCCACGTTGGTGCCCTTGGAATCGTTGATCCAGGTGACGCCGTCGATCCGGGCCACCGGCTGCATGCGATGGGGTAGACCGCGGAAGGTTCTCAAGGCGGCGCACGCGGCCTCCAGAGGGATATCCGCCGTTTCGGCCAGCGCCAGCGCCGCCAGGGCGTTGGCGAGATTGTGCTCCCCGGCCAGCGCCACTTCTTCGGCGGCGATCAATGCCCGCCCCCGACGGGCCAGCCAAATCTTCCCGTCCCGGGAAAGCAGATGCCAGGTCGCCGTGGGCGACCGCAGGCTGAAGGTCAAGGTCCGCTCACCGCCCCCGCCGGCCAGTTGCATGACCCGCGGATCGTCGGCGTTGACCACCCGCCAGCGGCTCATGCGCAGCAGCCGTCCCTTGACCGCGGCATAGGCGCTCAGGTCACGGTGGCGGTCGAGATGGTCCGGCGTGATGTTGAGCACGGCACCGGCCAGGGAACGCAGCCGGCGGGTTCGCTCGAGCTGGAAGCTGGACAGCTCCAGGACGTAAAGCCGGCAGTCGGGATCGACGAGATCCAGCGCCGCCGGCCCCAGATTGCCCCCGGCCCGTACCGCGATCCCGGCCTGGCGGGCCATTTCCGCCACCAGGGCGGTCACGGTGCTCTTGCCGTTGGAACCGGTGACCGCCACCACCGGCGCCGAAACGACGGCCGAGAACAGATCGATGTCGCTGATCAGGGCGGCCCCGTGCTCCAGGGCGGTGCGGATCTCCCGCCGTTCCAGGGGAACGCCCGGACTGACCAAAACATGGGTGGCCCAGGTGAGCAACTGTTCCGGAAAACCGCCGGTGAACACCGACACCCCGCCCAACCCCCGGACCTCGTCCAGTCCCGGGGGATGGGGACGGGCGTCCACCGCCAGACATTC
Organism: Methylothermaceae bacterium; assembly: GCA_026982635.1. Lineage (GTDB taxonomy): Bacteria > Pseudomonadota > Gammaproteobacteria > Methylococcales > Methylothermaceae > Methylohalobius. The sequence continues at coordinate 8,642 of JALSGR010000110.1, forward strand.
GACACCGTGCCTGCGGAGAAAACGGAGAGCCGAAACGCCGGTGCTCCCCATTCCCACCACCGCCACTCTGGGGTCTTCGCCGAGCAGGTTCGCGAGCGGATCGTCCTTCATGGTCTATCTCAGCTTCAAGGTTGCCAGTCCGATGAGGACCAGAATCACCGTGATGATCCAGAAACGCACGATCACCTTGGGTTCGGCCCAGCCTTTCAATTCGAAATGATGATGCAGCGGCGCCATGCGAAAAATCCGCTTTCCCGTCAATTTGTAGGAGGCGACCTGAAGAATGACCGAGACGGTCTCCATCACGAACACGCCGCCCATGATCATGAGCACGATTTCCTGGCGCACGATCACCGCCAGGGTCCCCAGCGCCGCGCCCAGCGCCAGGGCGCCGATGTCCCCCATGAACACCTGGGCCGGATAGGCGTTGAACCAGAGGAAACCGAGGCCGGCGCCGATCAAAGCGCCGCAGAAGGTGACCAGCTCGCCGGCGCCGGGAACGTAGGGCACCGCCAGGTAGCCGGCGAAGACCGCGTTTCCCGAGGCGTAGGCGAACACCCCCAGCGCGCCGCCCACCAGCACGGTGGGCAGAATGGCCAGGCCGTCGAGGCCGTCGGTCAGATTGACCGCGTTGCTGGTACCCACGATCACCAGGCAAGTGATCGGAACGTAGCCCCAGCCCAGATCGAAACGAACGTCCTTGAAGAAAGGCACGATGTAGGTCCACTCGGCCGGCGTCTGCGCGCTGCGATAAAGCACCAGAGCGGCGGCGAACCCCACCACCACCTGACAGAACAGCTTCTGCCGCGCCGAAAGCCCCCGGCTGTCGCCCTGCACCAGCTTCTTGTAATCATCGACGAAACCGATCACGCCGAAGGCCAGGGTGACCCCCAACACCACCCAGACGAACCGGTTGCCCAGATCCGCCCACAGCAGGGTGGTGGTGACCACCGCGATCAATACCAGCAGACCACCCATGGTGGGGGTTCCCGCCTTGCTCAGATGACTGCGGGGGCCGTCCTCACGAATGGGCTGCCCGTAACGGCCCAGACGCCGAATGACGGCGGGGCCGATGACGAACGAGATCGCCAGGGCGGTCAGTACCGCGACGATGCCCCGCAACGTCAGGTACTGGAACACCCGGAACGCGCCGTACCAATCGGAGAGCCAGTCGGTCAGCCAGTACAGCATCCTATCCTTTCCTTCCTTCCTTCAACGCCTCGACCACCGTTTCCAGCCGCTGGCTCCGGGACCCCTTCACCAGGACGCGAACTTCGGGGTGACAAAGCCGCAGCGCAGCATCGACCAGAGCGTCGCGGGAAGCGAACCACTGGCCGCCGCCGCCGAAGGCCGCCACCGCCGCCTTGGTCTCCTCCCCCACCGCCAGAAGACGCCGCACCCCCCGGCGCCGGGCCATTTCCCCCGCCCGCCGGTGCCAAGCCAGGGTTTCCGGGCCCAGCTCACCGAACGCCCCCAGGATGACCCACGGTTCCCCCCGCAGGGCTTCCAAGGTTTTCAACCCGGCTTCGAAAGAGGCCGGATTGGCGTTGTAACAGTCGTTCAACAGCCAGCCGCCCCCCCGCAGCGGCAAGGGTTGCAACCGGCCGGGAACCGGGGTCAGAGCGGCCAGCCCCGCGGCGATGGCGCCGGGATCGCCTCCGGCCGCCAGAGCGGCGGCGATGGCGGCCAGGGCGTTGACCACGTTGTGACGTCCGGCCAAAGCCAGATCCACCTCGAAACGCTCGCCGAGGGCGATCACGGAAAAACGGTTGTGGAATCGCCCGCCCTCGAAAACCAGACCGTGATGGCGCTCGACTCGGACCTCCCCCCGCTGAAAGCCGAAACCGACCACCCGCCGGCTTCCCGCCAGCTCACGCCAGTCATCGAAGAAACGGTCTTCGGCGTTCAACACCGCGACGCCGTCCGCCGGCAGGCCGGCGACGATCTCACCCTTGGCCTTGGCCACCCCGGCGAGCGAACCGAATCCTTCCAGATGGGCCGGTGCGGCGTTGGTCAAAACCGCGACGTGGGGGCGGGCCAGACCGACGCTGTAGGCGATCTCACCGGGACGGTTGGCCCCCATCTCGACCACGGCGAAGCGATGCGCCGGCGTCAGACGCAGCAGGGTCAGGGGCACACCGATGTCGTTGTTCAAATTGCCCTGGGTCTTGAGAACGGTGTCCGGACCGCCGAGGGCGGCGGCGATCATCTCCTTGACGGTGGTCTTGCCGTTGCTGCCGGTGACCCCGATCAGGGTGCCGCGGAAACGGTCCCGGCGCCAGCGTCGGGCCAGCCGCCCCAGCGCCAGGCGGCTGTCGTCCACCTCCACCCGGGGCAGTTCCGCGTCCACCGGCCGGTCCACCAGCGCCGCCACCGCCCCGGCCCGCCGCGCCTGGGACAGAAAATCGTGACCGTCGAAGCGCTCCCCTCGCAACGCCACGAACAATTTCCCGGTCAAGTCGGTGCGGCTGTCGATCCCGACACCGTGGAATTCCACGTCCTCGCCCACGAGGCGTCCTTCCAATTGCAAAGCCACTTCACTCAAACGCATGGTGCGGTTTCCAGAAGATTGGCAATCACCTCACGATCGCTGAACGGCAGGCGTCGCCCCTGGACCTCCTGCCAGGTTTCGTGGCCTTTGCCGGCCACCAACACCACGTCCTCCGCGGCAGCCGCCCGGATCGCGGCGGCGATGGCCGCCGCCCGATCCCGCAGCACCCGGGGGCGACGGCGCATCCCCGCCACGATTTCCCCGACGATGGCCTCACCGTCCTCTCCGCGGGGATTGTCGTCGGTGACGATGACCCGGTCGGCCCAGCGCTCGGCGATCCGCCCCATCTGGGGACGTTTGCCCCGGTCGCGCTCTCCGCCGCAGCCGAACACCAACCATAGCGTCCCCCGGCAATGGCGTCGCAGGCTGCGCAGCGCCATTTCCAGGGCGGCGGGGGTATGGGCGTAATCCACCACTACCCGGGGCTTTCCCGCCACGGAGAAGCATTCCATCCGACCGGGCACGGCCTGCAGCCGCGCCAAGCGCCGCGCACCCTCAGCGAGATCGACCCCCCTGGCCCGCAGGACCGTCAACACCGCCAGCACGTTGGCCAGATTGCCTTCCCCGAGCAGCGGCACCTGGACCGGCACCCGCTCCCGGTCCAGACAGGCGGTGAACTCGATGCCGTCAGGCAGGAAACGCGCTCCCTCGGCCCGAACCACCGGAAAAGGCACGGGCTCCCGGCTGCGCCAGGCGTAACCCCAGACCTGGGCGCCGGTGGTACGGTAAAAGTCGATCCAGGCCGGATCGTCGAGGTTGATCACCGCGACTTTAAGGCTGGGAAAGGCGAACAGCTTGCGTTTGGCGTCCCGATAAGCGGCCAGGGTCCGATGATAATCGATATGATCCCGGGTGAGATTGGTCCACAGGGCGATGTCGAAGGCCACCCGCCCCACCCGTCCCTGATCCAGCGCATGGGAGGAGACCTCCATGGCCACGGTGGCGACACCGGCGTCGCGCAGCGCCGCCAGGCGGCGCTGGGTGGCGATGGCAGGGGCGGTGGTATGGTCGGTCGGCGCCAGATCCGGCCATCGCCCCCAGCCCAACGTGCCGACCACGGCCCCGTCCAGGGCCTGGGCCAGGTAAACGCTGCAGGAAGTCTTGCCGTTGGTGCCGGTGATCCCGATCACCTCCAGCGCCCGGGACGGATGGCGGTAGAAACGATCCGCCAGTTCCGCCACTCTTTCACCAAGCCCCGCCACCGCCACCACCGGAATGGTCAATGCCGGCACGTCGGCCGCACCGGGTTCGCACAACACCACGGCAGCCCCGCGGCGCTCGGCTTCCGGGGCGAACGCCAGACCGTGACGCCGCCGGCCGGCCAGGGCGACGAACGCATCCCCCGGCCGGACCTGGTCGGCGCGATCCGCCAATCCCCGGATCTCCAGGTCGGCCGAGGCGGCTTCGGGCAGGAGGTCGGCCAGGCGCATCATCCGGCTCCTCCCGGCAACCGCGCCAGCACCGCGCGGGAATCGGGCGGCACCCCCAGCAACCGCAACGCCACCTCCATCACCCGGGCGAACACCGGCGCCGCCACCTGACCGCCGTAATACTCCCGACCACGAGGCTCGTCGATCACCACCGCCAGCACCAGGCGCGGCTCGCTGGCCGGGGCCATGCCCACGAACAAGGCACGGTAACGGTCATCAGCATACCCCCCCGGAACGGCCAGCCTGACCGTTCCGGTCTTGCCCGCCACCCGGTAGCCGGGCACCCTGGCCCGCCACGCGGTCCCTTCCCGGCTGACCACGTTCTCCAGCATCGCGCGCAGCCGCCGGGCGATCCCCGCCGGCAGCACCCGTCGGGCCGCGTCGTCCCGGGCCCGGGGTAGCAGGGTGACGCTGTGGAGCACACCGTCGTCGGCGAACACCGTGTAAGCACGGGCCAGCTGCAGCGCCGACACCGTCAACCCGTAGCCGAAGGCCAGGGTGGCCTGTTCGAATCGTCCCAGGCCGCGGGGAGAGGGCAGCCGCCCGCGGGCCTCGCCGGGAAATTCGATCCCGGCGGGCGCTCCCAGGCCGAAATCGGCCAGACAGCGGGTGAACTTCACGGGCGACAACCGCAGGGCGATGCGGGTGATGCCGACGTTGCTCGATTTCTTCAGAACGCCAGCGAGACTGAGAACGCCGTAATTGCGATGGTCACGCACCAGGTGACGCCCCACCCGCAGCCAGCCGGGTCGGGTGTCGATCGAGGCGGCGGCGTCCACCACCCCTTCCCGCAGGGCGCAGGCCATGGACAGGGGTTTCAAGGTGGAGCCGGGTTCGAAGGTGTCCACCACCGCCCGGTTGCGAAACGCACCCCGGAAAGCGGCCGGCCGGGAATTGGGATTGAAGGTGGGCTGATTGGCCAGGGCCAGCACCTCTCCGGTGTGGGCGTCGAGGAGCACCAGCATACCTCCCTTGGCGCCGTGCTTCGCCACGGCGCGTTTCAGTTCCAGATAGGCCCGATACTGCAACCGCCGGTCGATGCTGAGCCGGACGTCGTGACCCGGTCTGGGCGGACGGATCGCCTCCACGGCCTCGATGATGCGGCCGCGGCGGTCGCGGACGACCCGGATCTTCCCGGGAACACCGGCCAGCTGAGCCTCGAAGCGGCGTTCCAGCCCCTCCTGACCGTGCTGGTCGATGTCGGTGAACCCCAGTAGATGGGCCGTCACCTCCGCCGCCGGATAATAGCGGCGGAATTCCCGCCGCAGGAACAGGCCGTCCAGATCGAGAGCCTCGACGGCCGCGGCCCGTTCGGGGGGCAACTGGCGCGCCAGATAAAGAAAGGCACGGTGTCGGTGGCGCTCGATCCGGCGGCGCAGGGCCTCGGGCGTCTCGCCCAGCAACCGGGCCAGGCGGCGCAACCGGGTTTCGTCGGGATGGAAACGGCGCGGATCGATGCAAACCGCCTGCACCGGTGCGCTGACTGCCAATGGCGTTCCCTGGCGGTCGAGCAGACGCCCACGGTGGGCCGGCAGGGTCGCGGTGCGGATCTGCTGCCGGTCACCGTGACGCCGGTAGAAATCCCGAGCCCAGATCTGGACGTAGAACGCCCGCACCAGCAGCCCGGTCAGGGCCAGGCCGAAGGCTCCCAGCAGCAGTTGCCGGCGCCAGCGGGGCACCAGGGTGACGTCGCCGTGGACGGGATGCGTCATGGCGTCACCTTGTGGCCAGGTAGGTGATCTCGTCGGCCCTGGGGATGACCATGCCGAGACGGGTCCGGGCCAGGTGCTCGATCCGCGCCGGATCGGCCCAGGCGTGTTCCTCGATGAGCAGCTGCTCCCACTCCACCGCCAGGCGGTCCAGTTGCCGTTCCAGGGTCTGGCTCCGGTGAAACAACATGCGGCTGCGGTATTTGCCGTAAATCACCGCCACAGCGGAAGCGGTGACGCCGACAGCCAGGATTCCGACGAGAAGCGTTCGTTTCATCGGCGTTCGGCTATCCGCAGAATCGCGCTGCGGGACCTGGGATTGGCGGCGATTTCCAGGGGATCGGGGCGACGCTTTCCCAGATCCTTCAGGGGCAACGCCTCGCCACTTTCCGGGACGGGCAGCTTGGGCGGCAAGGGGCGGGGCCGGGATCGGCTGCGGATGAATCGCTTGACGATGCGGTCTTCCAGGGAGTGGAAGGCGATGACCGCCAACCGCCCGCCGGGGGCCAACAGCGCGGGCGTCTGCGGCAGCGCCTGCTCCAGCGCTTCGAGCTCGCCGTTGAGATGGATCCGCAACGCCTGGAAGGTGCGGGTGGCCGGATGCTTGTTCCGCTCCCGGTGCGGTACCGCCCGTTCGACCAGTCGTGCCAACTGGGTGGTGCGGGTCAGGGGCTGCTGACGCCGGGTCGTGACGATGGCCCGGGCGATGCGCCGGGCGAAACGCTCCTCGCCGTAACGATACAGAACCTCGGCGATCTCCTGTTCCGAAGCCCGGGCCAGCCATTGGGCCGCCGACACCCCCTCCGCCGGATTCATGCGCATGTCCAAAGGGCCGTCGTGGAGGAAGGCGAAGCCACGCTCGGGATCGTCCAGCTGAGGGGAGGAAACCCCCAGATCCAGAAGGATACCGTCGATCCTGCCGGCGATTCCCATCTCGTCGGCCACCGCCGACATGTGGCGGAAATCGGCGTGGATCAACCGGAAGCGGGGATCTTCCGACAAGCGCCGCGCCTGGGGCGAGGCCACCGCCTCGGGATCTTTGTCCAGGGCGACCAGCCGCCCTCGGGGACCCAGCCGCTCCAGAATGGCGCGGCTGTGCCCGCCGCGGCCGAAGGTGGCGTCCAGATAGACGCCGTCGGGCTTGATCGCCAGGCCGGCCAACGCTGCGTCGAGCAATACCGGCAGGTGGGTCATGGCATCCATGGTCGTCAAAGCGGCAACGTGTTCAAATCGATCGAGTCGTTGAGGTCTTCCAGCCCTTCCTCCTCCAGCCAGACATTGCGACGCACCTCCCATGCCTTCTCCTCCCAGATCTCCAACTTGCTTCCCAGCCCCACCAACACCACGTTCTTGTTCAGGTTGGCGTAGCGACGCAACGGCGCGTTGAGGAGGATTCTTCCCTGGGCGTCCAGTTGACATTCCTGGGCATGGCCGATCAGAAGTCGCTGGAGGCGCCGGCTGTGGCGGTTCACGGTCGGCAGGGACAACAACTGCCGCTCCAACGCCAGCCATCGGCTCCAGGGGTACAACCACAAACAGCGGTTGTCCACCGCGATGGTAACCACGATCCGGCCCTGATGGTCGGCCTCCAACGTTTCTCGGTAACGGGCGGGAATCGCCAGACGCCCCTTGCCGTCCAGATTCAGCGAATGCAGCCCCCGGAACAGATTTCCCACCTGGCCCCACAAATCCCCACTCGGTGACACCAACTATAAGGAAGCGGGCCGACACCCGTCAAGGGTATCTTCTCGCAATAAAAATGGGGAAAATAAAAGCGGGAAAAGTCAGGCGCTTGCAGAAGATCAGCGCGGCGAAGCGGCCCGATAGCCGGCCACGACCACCAGGAAAGCGGCCAAGTCGTAGACCGAGTGGACCATCATGGGAACCAACAGATTGGCCTCCCCCCCCACGTCGAGCAACCACCCCAGATACATCCCGGTCAGGGCCGCCAACAGCGCGTACAGAAGGGTCACCGAATGGGCCAATCCGAACAGGAGGTTGCTGACGATCAGGGCGGGCCACCAGCCCCACAGGGACTCCATCCAGGGCTGGAGCACCCCGCGGAACAGAAGCTCCTCGCAAAACCCCGCCAGAAACGCCACATAGATCAGCTCGTACCAGCGGCACGCGGCCAACAACGGCCCCAGGGTTTCGAGCAACAACCGCTTGATCCGCTCCAGCTGCGGCACCTCCAGCCGGTACATCAGCCCGAAGAACAACAACAGCGGCAGCGTGCCCACCAACCCCAGACTCAGGGCCTGGGGCCGCCAATGCACCAGATCCAAGGGGTTGACGCCGAGCCACCATCCCAGCAGACCGGCGACGACCGCCAGGCCGCCCTCGAACAGGGTGGCGAGCCACAAAAACCGGGTTCGGCTCATCGGCTCACCCACACCGAATCCAGCCCCAGCTTTCGTTTGATCCGCTCCGCCTGGCGGCGCGCTTCGCCGGCGGAGGCGAACGGCCCCGCCCGAAGGCGATAGCGACGCACACCTTTGACCTTCACCGGCTGGACATCGGCCTCGATCCCCTGGCGGCGATAACGCTGCCGCAGTTTTTCCGCCGCCTCCCGGGAGGCCAGCGAGGCCAGGACCACGTACCAGCCTTTGGCTTTGGCGGCCGGCTTGGCAGCCACGGGTTTCGCCTTGGCGGCCCCCCTCGCCGGCCGGCTTTCCAGCGAAGTCAGCTGGGCTTGCAGCCGGCCGACCGTTTCCTCGAGACGGTGGAGCCGTTCCTCGAGCTCGTCATTCGCCGGAGCGCCGGCGGCCTCACCCGGTTCCAGGCGCGCCAAGCGCTCGCTCACGGCGTTCAATCGGGCGTTCAACTGGGCGATGTCCGCCTGCAAGCCGGCGCCGATCTGCTGGGGATCGTTGACCTCCACCTGCTCCTCCAGCAATCCGACGGCCTCGCTCAGACGGTCCAGATGACCGCTCTGCCGATACATCAGCGCCCCCAGAACCAGGGTGACGGCCAGGGCGGTGCCGCCCAGCCCCATCGCCACCCAGATCAGCCGCTGGTCGCCACCACGGCCGCCGGCGGCGCGACGCTTGGAGGGAAAACCGCCCGCCGGCGCGCCGACCTTGCCACCGGACAGGCTGAGGCGGTCTTCCGCCAACTCGTCGTCGCCGGCCTGACGGCTTTGCCGCCTTCGCACCACCTCCCGAAGATGCTCCTCGAAATCCGGCCGCGTATGCCCGTTGTCCTCGGTCATGAGCCCCCTCCTCTCAGACACCGGCCAAACATAGCACAAGCTCGTCGATTGCCAAACCCTGGCAATCGACGCCACCGCCCATTAACATGAGCGGTTTTGCGAATAGATCGACCATGCCCCGAATTCCGAGCCCGGGGGCCATCGCCGCCGGACATCCGCAAACCGCCGCAGCCGCGGCCGAGATACTGCAGGCCGGCGGCAACGCCTTCGATGCCGTGGTCGCCGCCCACCTGGCCGCCTGCGTGGCCGAACCGGTCCTGGCCTCCCTGGGGGGCGGCGGCTACCTGCTGACCGAGATCGATCGTCAAACCTGGATCTACGACTTTTTCGTCCAGACCCCCAAGCGCCGGCGGCCGCCCGAATCGCTGGATTTTTATCCCATCCAGGCCGATTTCGGCACCGCCAACCAGGAATTCCACGTCGGCCTGGGGACCGTCGCCACGCCCGGGGTGGTGCGGGGATTGTGGCGCATCCAAAAGCGGCTGGGGCGCCTGCCGATGACCGAAGTGGCGCGACCGGCCATCCAGTTGGCCCGTGACGGGGTGATCGTCAATGCCTTCCAGGCCTACGTCTTCGACATCGTCGCCCCGATCTACCGCGCCCACCCGGAAACCTTCGCCACCTACCGCAGCCCGACCCGCCCGGAACGCCTGGTGCAGGAAGGCGACCGCCTGGTCCAGCCCCGCTTGGCCGACACCCTGGAAGCTTTGGCCCGGGAAGGGGAGGACCTCTTTCATGAGGGCGACATCGCCCGCCGCATCGTGGCGCTGTGCCGGGAGGGCGGCCTGCTGGAACACGACGATCTGCACGATTATCGCCCGGTGCGGCGCCGACCTTTATCCTTCCACTATCGCGACGCCGCCATTCTGACCAATCCGCCCCCCAGCTCCGGAGGGATTCTGATCGCCTTCGCCCTCAAATTGCTGGAACGATTCCCTCTGTCCCGGTCGGGGTTCGGCAGCCCGGCGCACCTGAGGCTTCTGACGGCGGTCCAGGCCCTGACCCAGGAAGCCCGCCTGGAACTCGACCTCGACGAAACCCATGCCGACGGCATGCCGGCCGTGCTGGCCCCCACGGCGCTGCACCGCTACCGGGAAAAGCTGGCGCGCCACCCCCTGTGCCGCCGCGGCACCACGCACATCAGCGTCATGGACCGCCACGGCAACACCGCCAGCCTGACCACCAGCAACGGCGAGGGCTGCGGCCGGTTGATCCCCGGCACCGGCATCATGCTCAACAACATGCTCGGCGAGGCCGATCTCAACCCCCACGGCTTCCACCGCTGGCCTTGCGACACCCGCATGACCTCGATGATGGCGCCGACCCTGGCCCGCCTGCCGGAACAGACCGTTGCCCTGGGATCCGGCGGTTCCAACCGGCTGCGCACCGCCATTCTGCAGGTTCTGGTCAACCTGGTCGATTTCGCCATGCCGCTGGCGGAGGCGGTCTCGGCTCCCAGGCTTCACTTCGAAGACGGGGTGGTCAATCTGGAGGCAGGCTTCGATGAAACCGCAACGGCACGATTGGCGTCTCACTATGGGCTTGAACGCTGGCCCGGCCGGAACCTGTTCTTCGGCGGGGTCCACGCGGTCGCCCGGATGGGCGATCGTTTCCACGGCGCCGGCGATCCCCGCCGGGGCGGGGTGAGCCGGGTGGTTTGATCGGTGGTAAAATTCAGACACTTTTTCGACAGGTCACACGACTGATGAGTCAACAGCGCAAAGCCGTCGCCCTGATCTCGGGGGGGCTCGATTCTATGCTCGCCGCCCGGGTGATCCAGGAACAGGGCATTCATGTGGAGGGCATCAACTTTTTCACCGGATTCTGCGTGGAGGGTCACACCCACGCCATCCGCAAACGCGACCGCAACAAACCCAAGCGCAACAACGCCCTGTGGGTGGCCGAACAACTAGGGATCAAACTCCACATCATCGACATCATCGAAGAGTACAAGGACGTGGTGATCAATCCCAAATACGGGTACGGGGCCAACCTCAACCCCTGCCTGGACTGCAAGATCTTCATGGTGAGCAAGGCCCATCAGTGGATGCGGGAACACGGCTTCGACTTTATCATCACCGGGGAAGTCATCGGCCAACGTCCCAAATCCCAGCGCCGCGACACCATGCCCCTGGTAGCCAGGGAATCGGGCGTCGGCGACCTTTTGCTGCGTCCCCTGTGCGCCAAGAATCTGCCCCCCACCAAACCGGAACGGGAGGGCTGGGTTGACCGGGAGAAGCTATATGGATTCTCCGGCCGCACCCGCAAACCCCAAATGGAACTGGCGCGGAAGTTCGGCCTGGTGGACTACGCCCAGCCGGCGGGAGGCTGCTGTTTCCTCACCGACGAAAACTATTCCCGCAAGCTGGCCGACCTGTGGCAGGCGCGAGGCGAGCGCGACTACGAACTGGACGACGTGATGCTCCTCAAGGTGGGCCGCCACATCCGCCCCCGCCCTCATTTCAAACTGATCGTGGCCCGCGAGGAGGGTGAAGGCCGGTTTCTCCAGGGCTACAAGAATCGTTTCGTCCACCTGTATCCGGTGAGCCATTCCGGCCCCCTGACCCTGATCGACGGCCGGCTCGAGGACGGGGACCTGGAACTGGCCGGGCGCATCGTGGCCCGCTATAGCCAGGGACGCGACGCCG
>JALSGR010000111.1 GCA_026982635.1 Methylothermaceae bacterium
CCCGGGAATGGGAGACGGTCGCCGCCGGGCATCCGGAAATGCGCCGCAACCCCTGGCTCTATCCCCTCAAGGCCCGGGAATGGCTGGAGCGGCACGTGCTGTGGCGTTTCAAATCCGATCCGCAGAATCCTGCCTGATCCTATGAGGTCGAACCCATCGTCACCAGCAGCCGGGCGAAAGCGCGCAGATCGTCGAGGCGGTGTTCGAGAATGTCCCTGAGCACCTCGGAACGGATTTCCTGATAGGCGTGGACGGCGATGTTGCGAAACCCCACCATCTTCCGTAGCGCTTCAGCCAGTTCGGGCGCCAAAATGCCGGCTCGTTCCAGCAAGGTGAACGCCTCACGCCTCGACTGGGGCAATCCAAGACGTTTGATTCGCACCAGGTGCATGGCGGCGTCGATGGCCGCCTCGCAGGCCCGCTGCAGATTGAGCACGATGGCGTCCTGGCGAAGGAAATCGGTCTCCAGCTCCGCCTCGTGGCCCCGGTATATCTCCCCGATCCGCCGGAGGCAACGCTCGATGATCGCCGCCTTGTTGAGCAACACGTCATCCATAGATGCTGCCCCGGCGGCGGATGTCCTCCAGGATGCCGGCGCGCCGCTCGTTGAGATCCACGTAATCAGAAAGCACATGGGTCTCGAACAACTCGCAGGCCGAACGGTCGCGGCACCAAAGCCGCCGACCGGTGGTGATCACCTGCATCCGCAGCACCGTCGGCACTCGGCGCAGGTCCACCAGGTCCACCGCCCGCCCGCAAAGATCCATCAACTCCGAGGCCAACTCCGCAAGCACACCGGGTGGCAGGGGCGCTTGCGCCAACAGCGCCAGGTCGATGTCGCTGTCGGGGCGCGCCACCCCCTTGGCGAAGGAACCGTACAGATAGACGGCGAGCAGCCCGTCGCCCAGGCGGCGGCGCAGATGCGCCACCAGTGCGGCGAAATCCGGTTCGGAAACGGCCACGGCGAACCCCGCAAACGATTCAGAAGCTGCTATTTTAGTCCTATGCGCAACCCGATTCCCAGCCGGAGCGCTTCACTTCCGGGAGAACAGCCTTGACCACTTCACCCAAAGTCGCCGTCATCGTTCTCAACTGGAACGGCAAGGACGACACCCTCGAATGCCTCGACTCGGTGTTCAGGATCGACTACCCCAACTTCGAGGTCGTCGTGGTGGACAACGGCTCCAGCGACGACTCCGTCCCCGCCATCCGCCGGGCCTTCCCCCAGGCCCACCTGATCGAGACCGGGGCGAACCTGGGCTATGCGGGGGGGAACAACGTCGGGATTCGTCATGCTTTGGCACAAGGAGCGCAGCACGTCGTCATCCTCAACAACGACACCGTCGTCGCCCCTTCGCTGATCACCGAGCTGGTGGAAACCGCCTCCCGACACGAGCGGGCCGGCATCGTAGGCCCTAAGATTTATTACCATCACGATCCGGAAAGAATCTGGTCGGCCGGCGGCTACTGGGACGCAAGGCAACAATGTTTCGAGCAGACCGGCGATGGCGAACTGGACCGGGGTCAGTACGATCAGGAACGGCCGGTCGAATTCCTGGTGGGCTGCTGCCTTCTGATCACCCGCCCCTGCCTGGAGGCCGTCGGGCTGCTGGAAGAGGATTACTTCCTCAATTACGAAGAAATCGACCTGATCTCGCGGGCGAAACGCCGGGGTTACCACGTCATCTTCTGCCCGAAGGGTAAAGTTTGGCACAAGGTTTCCGCCAGTTTCGAAGGGGAGCACACTCCCCTCAAAACCTATTTCACCTACCGGAACCGGCTGCTCTGGGCCAGCCGCCATTTGTCGCCGCTTGCCAAGTTTCGCCTGTACGCCTCGGTCTATGGCAAACTGGTCAACCACATCGTCAAGCCGGTCGCCGCCGCCGTGGCGAAGAATCCCCGGCGCCTGCACTGGGCCCTGCACGGCGCTTTCACCAGCCCTTTCACCCGGACGATTTATCTCGCCATCCGCGATTTCCATCGCGGCCGCTTCGGCGACTGTCCGCCGGAAATTCTCGATCTGCAGGCGCGATGGAAAAAGATGGCCAAATAGCACGGCGGCGTAAAATCCGCCCTTGCCGTTTTCGATACCGATTCACCGGGTGATCTCGCGGAACACTTCGTCGAGCCGGCCCCGTTCCACGGTCAGCTCCACCACGTCGAGGCGGCGTTCGGCGACGAAATCGCGTACTTTCGGATAGAGATCGACCCCGGCCTCGGGAATCAGCCAGCGGCGCTCGGGGAAACGGGGATCGTGTTCCACCGCCGCCAGTCCGGGCAGCAGGGCCAGATCCGCCGGCAGCCCACCCCGTACCTGCAGGCAGACCGCGCCGTGATAGCGGGAACGCCGTTCCAGATCCGCCGGGGTACCGTCGGCCAGCAACCGGCCGCGGGCGATGATGAGGGCGCGGCTGCACACCGCCCCCACTTCCTCGAGGATGTGGGTGGAGACGATCACAAGGCTGGTTTCCGCCAGCTCCCGGATCAGGGTGCGGACCTCGTGCTTCTGGTTGGGGTCGAGGCCGTCGGTGGGTTCGTCCAGGATCAGCGCCGGCGGCCGGTGCAGGATCGCCTGGGCCAGCCCCACCCGGCGCTTGAATCCCTTGGACAGGGTGTCGATGGGCCGGTCGAGCACCGGACCGAGGGCCAGGCGCTCGACCACCGCGTCGATACGGCGGCGGCGCTCCGCCCCCTTCAACCCCCGGACCTGGGCGACGAAGCCGAGAAAAGACCGCGGCGTCATTTCGCCGTAGGCCGGCGCCCCCTCCGGCAGATAGCCAAGCATCGCCTTGGCCGCCAACGGTTCGGTGCGGATGTCGTGCCCGAAGACCCGTACCGTGCCCCGGTCCGGGTGCAGAAAACCGGTGATCATGCGCATGGTGGTAGTCTTGCCGGCGCCGTTGGGACCGAGAAATCCCAGCACCTCGCCGGAACGGATGGTGAAGGAAAGATCGTTCACCGCGGTCACGTCCCCGAAGCGCTTGTAGAGATGATCGACTTCGATCATGGCCGGTCGTCCTCCTAGGATGTCATGGGGATTGCGATATTTTCCCCGAAACCCCCGGCAACTGCAGCCGGCAGAAAGGGAACGCCCCGATGGGGCCGATGACATCGGGAACATTTGGCCACCCTATTACCCACATCTTCTGTTCGAGTGATAAGATGTTGATTTTTTTTGGATGGACGTTGACATGAGCTGGGCTGAACAAGAATTTTTTCCCTGGCGTTG
>JALSGR010000112.1 GCA_026982635.1 Methylothermaceae bacterium
CCTGAAAAACCGCGCCGGCGGGGGACTGGCCGCCTGCGTTCACATACCCGCCGAGGTCCGGTCACCCTATGCTAAGCTTTCCCCTGTCTCCGACCCGAACTCTCGAGGCAGCGTCCAACCATGAAAATCCCGACCGACTCCTTCGACACCGACACCCTCGGCCGCAAGATGCCCGCCTTCAACGTGCCGGTGCTGGCGATTCCCGCCCTCGTTCTGGTCATGCTCGTCTTCATGGCGGTGTACACCATCGAAAGCGGCAACGTCGGGGTGCTGAGCACCTTCGGCAAATACGACCCGGAGGAGAAGGAGCCGGGCCTGCACCTGAAGCTGCCTTTCGTCCAGAGCGTCAAGGTGTTCGACGTGCGGCTGCAGACGGTCAACTACAAGAGCGCCAAGGATCTGCCGGACCAGGGCGGCGTCATCAACAAACCCGCCATCGAGGTGCTCGACAACAAAAACCTGCCCATCGGCGTCGAGCTGACGGTCCAGTTCACCCCCGACAAGAAAGAAGCGGCGGAAATCCTCACCCGCTACGGGGCCAACTACTTCGAGAAGCTGATCAACCCCATCGTCCGCGACGTGGTGCGCGACGTCATCGGCAAGTACCAGGCCGAAAAGATCGCCGCCGACCGCACCGTGATCGCCAAGGAAATCCGCGCCGTTTTGGGGGAAAAGTTCAAGGAACTGCCGTTCCACCTGCACGACGTGGCCCTGCGCAACATCCGCCTGCCTCAGATCGTCCTCAAGAAGATCGAAGAGGTTCAACTGGCCAAACAGGAGGAGCAGCGCCTGGCGATGGTGGAAAAACAGGCGGAGAAGAACCAGAAGATCAAGACCATCGAAGCCAACACCAAGCTGATCGAGATCACCACCCAGGCCAAAGCCCAGGCGGAGAAGAAACGCATCGAGGCCGACGCCAAGGCCTATCAGATCATGAAGGAGGCCGAAGCCATCGCCAAGGCCAACCAGCTGGTGGCCGCTTCCATCACCGACCGGCTGATCCGCTACAAAGCGGTGGAAAAGTGGAACGGCACCTATCCCGCCACCCTGATGCAGGGCGGCGACAAGGGCCTGCTTCTGCAACTGCCGCCGGCGCGGTGATCGTCACGACGACGCCTGCAACATCCGCACGAACGTCGTCTCCCGGCTGGCCGTCACCAACAGCTTCTCGGTGGAACGGGTCATGGCTACGTACAGCAATTTGGCCTCCGCGGCCGGGTCGGCGTCCTCAGCGGGCATGTATCCCAACCCGGCCACCGCCACCACGGGGAATTCCAGACCCTTGCTGCTGTGCATGGTCATCAGCTTGACGCTGTCGCTCGACGGCCGGAAACGCCGTTTGTCCATCTGTGTTCCCAACCAGTCGCAGGGAACCGACGCTTCCCGAAACGCCGCCGCCAACCGCTTCCCCATCCAACGATACCGATAGGTGACACACATCTCGGCCCAGGGAATCCCGCGTTCCCCATGCAGCCGCCGCAGCACGGTCACGAGGTAACGGACCTCCCGATCGAAACCGTCGAACACCTTGACCACCGGCGGTGGGCCGTGACGTCCGGCGCCCTCGGGCTCGATGACGGGGACATGATCCTCGCCGGCGGTCTCCTCCTGAAGATAACGGCGGATGAAACGGTAGGCGAACCGGAGAATCTCTTCGGTGTTGCGATAATTGACCCGCAGGATCGTGGTCCGCCCCCGCGCCTGGATGCCGACACTGGAAAGACTGAAACGCAACGTCCCGCGCTTTCGGTAGATCGACTGGGCATCGTCGTACAACAACAGCAGGGAATTGGTTTCCGGATCGACCATGTCCACCACCAGCCGCAGCCAGTCCGGCTTGAAATCGTGGCCTTCGTCGATCATCACTGCACCGTATTGACCTTTGGGAATGCGGCCGTCGGCCACCGCCGCGATCACCGTGGCCACCAGCCGCTCTAGATAATCGCCCCCCTGAGGACGGTCGATGTGGTAGGTCCGCAATAGCTCGCCACACCAGTCGTGGAAATGGTACACGTTGACCCGGCCCGTCAGGCCCTTGTCCACCATCATCTCCCGCAGCCGCGCCGCCAGGGAAATGTTGTAGCACAACACCAGAATCGGCTTGTGCAGCAGACGGGCCAGATGTAGGCAGCGATAGCCGAGGATCAGCGTCTTGCCGGAACCCGCCACTCCGTGAATGACCCGGTGGCCCTCCCCCAGGCTCCGGGCCAATTGTTCCTGCTGCCGGTCCATGAGCTTGACGATGTCCGGCACCGACACCTCCGGGGCTTCGCCGGCCTCCGAAAACAGATCGCCGCCGGGACCGATGCGGATCTCCGGATACAGATGCCAGCGGATACGGTCGATCTGAGGCAGGGTCAGCGGGCGACCGAAGGAAACGTCGAACATGTTCCAAAGGCGTTGCTGAAACGCCTCCGCATCGGCCTGTTCGGTCATCTCGTCCTGACAGATGACCCGGTGTGGAGGCAATACCTGGTCCAGATCGGTGGCCTCGAACTGGCGGCGGGTGATCCGGCTCAGCACCACGCCGAAGCCATAGGGGAAGATCAAATGCCCCCGGTAGCGTCCCGAAGGCTGGACCAGTTGGGGATCGCGCTCCAACCGGCGGGCCACCCGATAGGTGCATTGCCGCACCTGTTCCAGGGGATTGGCCACCGTCTTCAACCCCTGGGGGGTCAACAAGGTCGACGAAGCCTTGTCCATCGAGCGGATGGTGTCCAGTTTCCAGTCCTTGACCTCCAGCAGCAGCAATCCCCGCTGGGGATGCAGGACGATGAAATCGGCGTAACGCGGCCGATCCCCCACCGGGGTGTCGTACCAACACAGATAGTCGTCCTCGAGGTGTTTTTCCAGGCAGCGGGCGAAGCGTTTCTCCCCAGCCTGCATCCGCCCTAGACAACTGTTGAGACTGGGTATCAGCTTGGCCATACCTCAAGCATAGCCGCTCAAGGCAACGCGATCCCCCGAATCCGCTGATACAGCGTCACGGCGTAGGAATCGGTCATGCCGGCGACGAAGTCGGTGGCGAGCAGGGCGCGCCGGTAGGGGGACAGCGCGGCCGGATCGGGCAGCGGCCGGGGCATGAGCCGGAGCAGGGTGCGGCTGCGGGCGCCGGCGGCGTCGCCCCGGGCGGCCCGGTCCTCGACGGCCCCGACGAAGGCGTCGAGCAGGCCGGCGATGACCTCGAAACCACACGCCTTGACCTCCACCACCGGGCGGGCGT
>JALSGR010000113.1 GCA_026982635.1 Methylothermaceae bacterium
CACCACACCCTCGAGGTCCGGGCAACAGGTGGCGATCGTCTTCTCGTCCAGGGTGCCCTGCGGCAAGCGCGCGGCGAACCAGCAGGTGCCCCAGTTGGCGTAGTAGACGTGGGCGTCGAAATAGCGCGCCAAAAGTTCCATGGGGTCGGCCTTGAGATCGCCCCAGTCGTAGGTGTTGAAGAAATGACGGGGGCTGATCTCGGCGCGGCTGGAAATCCGGCGCAATTCGGCCATCTCCTCCGGGGTCAGAGGCCGGTCGAGGGCGAGGAATTCGTAATATTGATATTCAGACATGGGCGGTTCGGGGGTCAGGTTTTTCCGGTCAGCCGTTTCAAATCAGCGCGCATCTGCTCGTAGTCCTTCAGGGCCCTGCGGTAGCTGGCATCGCTCTTGACGCAGCGCAGGGTGTGGGGACTGCCGCGGCGAATGGTCTGACAGTCCAGGTCGCACCGGGCCTTGCGGATGACTTCCTCCACATGGCTGCGGATCTGCTTGACCGCCTTCAGCTCCCATTGGGACCGGTCCGGATCGTTCAGGAATCGCGCCAGATCCTGGCAGTGGGGACAGGTGCAGGAAAGCTCGGCGGAACGGCGCCAGTCGGTCGGCGGAGCAGGCGGCTCGGCGGTGCGCCGGCGCAGGGATTCGGCCACCCGATCGCGCAAAGCCACCACGGACCCGGTTCTTTGGGTATCCGGATCGTCCACCAGGCGCAGGGCGGCGGGCCTGAGCACACCATCCAGGTCGTAGGTCTTGGGATTGGCCCGGAAATGCGCCAGGGCCGCCTGGCCCAGGTCAGGGGCGATGGCGTCCAGGACCGGGAGCAGATCGGCGACCAGCGCCGTCAAGGGTTCGGGAGACGGTCCACTTTGCCGCAGCAGGACGCTCAACCAACGCGGGGCGGATGCCGGAGAACGTCCAGAGGCATCCCCGGGCAAAGCGGCGATCAGGACTTCGGCGGCCGGTCGCAGTGCGGTTGCCGGTATCCTGCCGGTCCGAAGGCAATCCCGCAGCAACCGGCCACAGACCTGCGGGCGGGCGACGACGTTGCCGCTCAGAAGACGCCCGAGGGTATCCACCGCGTGCTCGGTCGGACCCAGGCTCAACAGCTCAATCAGAGATGGGACATCCTTCGTTTCAAAACCGCTTTGGGCCAGACGCTCCAGAAACTCCCGCACCACCGACGGCTCCGCCAATCGAGTCAACAACGCCGTCATCCGGGGAATCGGCCGCTCCTCGTAACGATAGTAGGCACCGACGTCCGGCCAGCCGGCGATCACCGCAAGAAACAGCGAGATCAGTTCCGCCTTTTGCTCTGTCGGTTGCCCGGCTTCGCACCAGACTCGAAGCCGTTCCTCCAGATAGGCGAGGGAAAAAGCCAGTGGCGCCTGCCGGAGGATCGCTTCCCTGCGGCACTGCGGCCACACGACCAACGCCGCACCGTGATAGAGGCGTTCGAAGGTGACACCTTCGTTGCCCGAGGCCTCCATGAATTCCGGTTCCTGTTCCTCTATCCGCTCCCAGGCCTCCGGCGGGCAGAGCTCTTCCGGATCGAACGGCAGACGGCCGAACGGCAACTTCCGGTCATCCGGGGAGCGCCACGTGTGCAACACCGCTTCCGAATCGATCACCTCACCGATTTCGTATTCGTTCCAGCGCCCGCCATACTCGGCCCAACCGCTCTCCTCGACGGTGAACAAGGTCAGATAAAGTTCGCAGCCGCAGCGCTTTGCCGCCGCGGCCAGGGCTTCCGCCACCGCCCGGTCTTTGCCCTTGAGGGTGGTGAAAGCCAGTTCCGCTTCGGTATAGGCGTGCTCCAGAGGGTGGACCAGCTTGTCCGGATCGTCGTCCCAGGCGCTCAGGCACTTGGCCAAGCGGGTGATCGCCTGATCGGGTTCCGGTAGCCGCGGCAGACGCTTACCCTTCGGCCGCAGCAGATTGAACACCAACGCCAAGCGGTAACCGGCGGTGACCGGCTTGACTTCATGGCGGCAGTCGGCATAGAAGGCAGCGTAGCTCACCTCGGCCGGGTCTGCCTGGCGCAGATCCAGAACCACCCGCCGTCTCTGGTGCTCGACCACCAACTCACCGCCTTGATATTCCGAAGGCAGCACCACCACCAAGGTGGCGAACATACCTGCGGCTTTCTCGCTGTCCCGGTGCGGCAGGAAGAAACATCCCTGATCGTAGACCAGCAACTTGTAGAGTTGAGCCTTCACGCTCCCCTCGACGCCAAGGCCTTCGGCGGCGTGACGGACGATGGCGTCCAGATCCCGTTGCCAGGCGGCACCACGCAAACGGATTCGCTCGGCGTCGATCTGCCAGGTGCGCCGGTAATCCGGATCCAGAACGGTCTCGGCACCCCGACCATACGGGGCTGGCTCAGCGACCTCGATCAACTGCCGGGCCTGGGACTCCGGCAGCGGCAGGGAAATTCGCCCCACCCCCTCGATTTCGAGCGCCGGCGGGTGAACAGCGATCCGGCCGCTGGTGCAGAAATCACCCGGTCGGTCGATGGTACGCAGAATCTGGATCAAATCGCGGCAAATTCGGCCTGTCACCCGATTTCTCCTGAAAGTTGGATTTTCACAAATAGGCGAACCAAACACCAGGCTGCCTCCAGGACCATGCCCCTCCGGCACAAACCATCATTTCCCTGCGCATCCGGGCAATCGATGGAACGAGGCGGGAAAATCAGCTGAAACGCCCACCCTCCTTGAACCGGGCCAGGAACGCCTCGCCGTCCTCGGCCTCAACCACCCACTCACCGATCTCGGCCAGCCGCTCGGTATCCTCAATACGCTCCAGCATCCCCGCCACCGCCTCGGCACAACCCGCCCCAAAACGACGGCGGATCTGACGCAGCAGAAGCTGGCGTTCGGCCGCCAACCCCTGTTGCAGCCCCTGTTGCAGCCCCTGTTGCAAACCCTTCTCGATCCCAAACCGTTCCGCACTGGTCACATAAGGCATCTTCTTGACCTCCTCGAGTTCATAAACCGCTTCTAGAAACCGTCGCTCCAGTTCATCGGGTAACCGCATCATCCAGTCGATCACCCGAAACAGCTCCAAAACCACCTCCCGACTGTAACCGCGCTCGTACAGCAGCTTCACCAGCCGAAACTTCCAGAGGCTCCGCTCCTCAACGTCCCGGCTCGTCTTCGCCCGCAGATGCGCCATCACCACCAGGGCAAACACATTGTCGCTCGCTTCCAATTCCG
>JALSGR010000114.1 GCA_026982635.1 Methylothermaceae bacterium
TCTGCTGTACGCCCGGCGGCGGAAAGCCGTCCTTCAGCGGTGATAGACGCGCAGTACCGCCCGTTGTCGTAACAGATCCACGGATTCCACCTCGACGCGCTCGATCGCCAGCCCGGTGCGGGCTTCCAGGTCGCGGATCAGGATAGCGTGATGTTGGGGCTGGGTGTTCTCCGACCCATCATTCCACCCAGACCCTGGCCTGCTTGATGGCGAGCCGGCCACGGCTGCCATCGTCGGTGGCGGTGATCTTGAACTCCACTTCGATGGCGAAGTCGTCGCCGCCGTGATAGCGCTTCTTGAAATGATGGTGGATCAGCGTCATGAAATGGCGCAGCTGCTCGATTTCCTCCTCCCGCAGCACCGGCCCGGGCGCCACCGCCTGCCCATAGACCTCCGTGACGTTGGTGTGGCGCAGATACAGGGTCTCCCAGGTATCGAAACCGTCGGCACCGGGCAGGCGAACGAGGACGAACTCATCCGGCACCGGAATGGTACCGTCGGCCAGCGGCTCGGGATTGGTCACGGAGACCTCCCCGTGCTGCACGTTGACGGTGATGCCGGGCCAGTCGGGGTTGTAGAGGTTCTTGCTCACCGCGACCCCGTTGGCCTGTTCGTCGCCGTAGTTGGGATGCACCAGGACCCCCATGTAGGTGCGGAAGTGATCGACGCGCCAGAATTCCCGTTCCTCCACCGCCACATCGTTCCACAGGCTGGCCCAGACCTTCTTGACGCTCTCGATCAGCGGCCCTTCGTCGGGGTGGTGGGTGGTGGAACGGTACAGGCCGGCACCGTTGAAGCCGGGTAGGTCCTCGTTGTTGGTGCTGGAGCGGCAGCGCAGCGACTGCCGGAACGGCGGTCCGGCCGGATCCCAGAAGCGGCGGATCGCCTCGAGGGCGGCGATCATGTCCGCCGGCGCCTCGCCTTTGCGGATGTCCTTACGCAAGGCGGCCAGGCGCTCCCGGCGGCGGTCGGCGTCGCTTTCCGCCAGGGCCGCTTCGGCCTGGTCGTAGAAGGATGGACCGGACGCCCCCGGCGGGCACAGGCTCCGGCCCTTGGGACCGCAGCGGGGCAGCGCCATGTAACGATCGTACAGGGCGAACGGAATGGCGTAGCCGTCGGGAGCGACCCCTTCGGGAAGGATCTTGCCCAGCTCGGCGACGTTGGCGGCCTTGACGCCGAAAGCGGTCCAGTCGTTGAAACCGATGGCGGCCAGCGGCATCGGGGTGGCGACGCTCAGATCCGCCTCGGGCACTTGCGGTTCGGGGGGACGCAGAGCCGCCAGCCAGGTTTCGGCTTCCGCCTGGGACACCGGCGTCAGGGCGACCCCCTCGGGACCGGCGCGGAAATGGACCCAGCCGCCGATCAGGGGGGCGATGTCGGCCCGGTCGGCGGCGTCGGCCACGTAGGCGTTGGGACGGTGATCCTGCTTGGCACGTAAGATTGACGTGGGAAAGGGTGGTCTGGGGCGTGGTGGTGATGATGCCGGCCACCCGGCCCAGGCGGTTGGGCACGTAGGTGAAAATGGCGATGTCCTCCGGCCCCGGTGGCGGATCGCCGGGCGCGATCAGGCGCAGGCGACCATAAGCTTCGCCGGGATTGAGCACGCTTTCGCGGATATGGCGGAACAAATCCTGGGAAAAGATCACCGGCACCCCGGCATCTGCTAGGACTGTGGCCTGTTCACGGGCGATGCGCGCCTGGGTCTGCCCCACTGGATGATAGACCAAGCGGTCGGCGGCGAACGGCATCGCCAGCCGGATCAGCCGCCAGGCTAAAACCACGTGGGACACCGGCACCGGATCGGTAGGCCAGAATTCCAGGGCATAACGGTCGGCGTGGGGATAGTGCACCACCGAACCGGCCAGTTGACGCCGTGTCGGGGAGAAATAGGTGGTGGCGAGGAAACGGGCCTCGGCGCGGTCGCGGGGAAGATCGGGATACCACCCCAGGGCGTCGCGGACGAAGTCGAAATGCCAGGCGTAACGGCGGCTGTTCTGAAACGTCAGCAGAGGGGCGTCACCGTCGGCATCGGCGATCACGAACTTCACCTCGGCGCTGCCGCTGACGCCGCCGGCGGCGGTGGTCTGCGTCAGGCGGCGGAAGGATTCCGGCGACGGCAGCCACAAAGCGCCGTCGTCCGCCGCCAGGAGTCGATAGAAGGTGGCTCCGTCGCGGCGGGCCTCGGTGACCACCAGATGCGGCGGCCGGTCCGGCGGTGCCGGCACCAGGGTCATGTGTACCTCGAAGCAATCGTCCCCCACGCCGGCAAGGCGAGGCAGGACGAGCCGACGGGCGGCGACGTCATAGACGGCGACCGGCTCGGCCGTGACCGGCACCAGTTCGGTGACCCGGAACAACCAATGCCCGCCGCTCCCCACCCGCGTCAGCGTCGCCTGGTAGCGGGCGTCCCCCACCTGAACGGAAGGAACATCCAAGCTCTGATGGTCGGGATCGAACCGGGCGGCATCGAGACACGCCCAACCGAGAACCGGGCGAAGCGCGAGGCCGAGCAAAAGCGGCAATATCAACTGCGTTCGCCTCATCGTGCCGACTCCAGTTGGAAGGCCAGCGGGTCGCTGCCCGGCAGCAGCCGCAGGGTGGCGCTGTAGCCGGCTTCACGGCCGTCGGCGAAGTGCACCGTGACGTGGGGCAGGTGAAGCAAGCCGGTGGTGGGAAAGAACCAGGCGGCCCACCGTTCCGGCAGCGATTGGGTTTTCAAGGACTGGAGACGGAAGCGCATGCCGGGTCCGGCCTCCTGCCCCAGCACCGCCCGATATCCCCGCGCGTCGCCGACCACCCCCACCGATTCCAGGGTCAGCCGACCGCCTGCCACGTCGAAGCGGCCCACTGGACCGGCGGCGATGCCGTCGCCGTGGAGAAAGGCGTTGCCGCCGCGACGTCCGGGAGCGCCGACGAGCAACGGGCCGTCACCGTCCAATGCCACCACGACACCGAAACGGTCGTTGGGAAGACCGGCATCCAGATGAATCTCCTGGCGTAGATAGGGAACTTCGGCGTCGATACCCACCAGATGGACGCGGCCGCTGCGGAAACGCGCCCCCGACATGAACACCATGTCTATCAGCGGCGTGATGTTGAGGCTCGGCGCCTCGGGGGGCTGAAAACGGGCCGGGCGCGGCATCCTCAGCCCTCCACGCTCAGCGTCAGGGCCAGCCGGTCACGGAGGGCGC
>JALSGR010000115.1 GCA_026982635.1 Methylothermaceae bacterium
GGCGCGGGGTGACGTAGTGGGTCTTGGGATAGACGGTGTAGCGGGCCACCGGACCCAGCGTCTCGCCGGTCAGGGGATCGAACAGGGTCATCCGCTCCACCTCGTCGTCGAACAGCTCCACCCGCAGAGCTTCGCGTTCCGATTCCGCCGGGAAGATGTCGATGACGTCGCCGCGGACTCGGAAGGTGCCCCGGCGCAGCTCCACGTCGTTGCGGGTGTACTGCATCTCCGCCAGGCGGCGCAGGATGCGACGCTGGTCGATGAGATCGCCCCGGCGCAGGTGGAGCACCATCTCGAAATAGGCCGCCGGCTCCCCCAGGCCGTAGATCGACGACACCGTGGCGACGATGACCACGTCGCGCCGCTCCAACAGCGCCTTGGTGGCCGACAGGCGCATCTGCTCGATGTGCTCGTTGAGGGAAGCGTCCTTCTCGATGTAGGTGTCCGAGGCCGGCAGATAGGCCTCCGGCTGGTAGTAGTCGTAGTAGGAGACGAAATACTCCACCGCGTTCTCCGGGAAGAACTGCTTCATCTCGCCGTAGAGCTGGGCCGCCAAGGTCTTGTTGGGGGCCAGGATCAGGGTCGGGCGCTGCATCTCGGCGATGACGTGGGCCATGGTGAAAGTCTTGCCGCTGCCGGTCACCCCCAGCAGGGTCTGGTGCAGCTCGCCGTGGCGCAGACCGGCCACCAGGCGGCGGATCGCCTCCGGCTGGTCGCCGGCGGGTTCGAAAGGGCTGTGGAGTTTGAAGGGTTTGCCGGTCGCAGGATGCAGCGTCCGGCCGTCATCGGGTATGATGTTGTCGTTCCGCTCCCGCGACTGGTCCAGCACCTTGCGGTACACCGAGCGGCGGGAACCGATTCGAGGGGATTTCATCTTCGGACTCCAACGACGATCATTCAATCAAACAGGCACTCGTTATGACCATCGCACTTTCCCAAAGGGTTCAGCGGATCAAACCTTCACCGACGCTGGCGGTCACCGCCCGGGCCGCGGCCCTGCGCGCCGAGGGCCGCGACGTCATCGGCCTCGGCGCCGGGGAGCCGGACTTCGACACCCCCGAGCACATCAAGCAAGCCGCCATCGAGGCCATTCGCGCCGGAATGACCAAGTATACGCCAGTGGACGGCATTCCTGCTTTGAAGGAAGCGGTGATCCACAAGTTCCGCCGCGACAACGGCCTGGAATACCGCCCGGAGCAGATCCTGGTCTCCTGCGGCGGCAAGCAGAGCTTCTACAACCTGGCCCAGGCGCTGCTGGACGAGGGCGACGAAGTCGTCATTCCCGCTCCCTACTGGGTGTCCTATCCCGACATGGTGCTTCTGGCCGACGCCAAGCCGGTGATCGTCGCCGCCGGGCAGGATCAGTCCTTCAAGATCACCCCGGCCCAACTGGAGGCGGCCATCACTCCCAGGACCAAGTTGTTCGTCCTCAACAGCCCCTCCAATCCCACCGGCAAAGCCTACAGCCGCGAGGAGCTGGCGGCTTTGGCCGAGGTTCTGCTGAAGCACCCCCAGGTGGTGATTGCCAGCGACGACATGTACGAGCACATCGTCTGGGCGGAGGACGGCTTCTGCAACCTCCTCCAGGTCTGCCCCGAACTGTACGACCGCACCGTGGTGCTCAACGGCGTTTCCAAGGCCTATTCCATGACCGGCTGGCGCATCGGCTACGCCGGCGGGCCGCAGGAACTCATCGCGGCGATGAAGAAGATCCAGTCCCAGAGTACCTCCAACCCCACCTCCATTTCCCAGGCCGCCGCCCGGGCCGCCCTGGAAGGGGACCAGTCCTGCGTCGCCGAGATGCTGACCCACTTCAAACGGCGCCACGATTTCGTGGTGGAACGGCTGAACCAGATTCCCGGCATCGACTGCCTGCCCACCGACGGCACCTTCTACGTCTTTCCCGACGTGACCGGCCTGATCGAGCGGCTCGACGGCGTGGACGACGACGTCGCCCTGGCCGAGTTCCTGATCGAAAAGGCCGGCGTCGCCCTGGTGCCCGGTTCCGCCTTCGGCGCCCCGGGGCACGTGCGCATCTCCATCGCCACCAGCATGGAGAATCTGGAGAAAGCGCTGGAACGGATCGCCGCGGTGGCCGGCTGAGCGGTCCATGGCGGGGCTTGCCATCGGGGTGATCGATGCTACACTTGGGAAGTGAGGAACGTGTTGAACCGTCGTCATATTCGGATATGGAATTTTCATATAACCACATGAGGTCTCCGGCGGCGGAAATTTTCTTTATGGCGCCTTGTAAGGTATTGATTTTGTTGAAGAAAAAATGGGGGTGCAGTCCAGAACGTGACCTGATCTAAAAGGGATTAAGACGTCCCGTGACCATGCATAGGTGATTTTACCTTGGAGTCCAGAACGTGACCTGATCTAAAAGGGATTAAGACCTGGTGGTTTTCCTCGGTTTGACGGTAACTAGGTGTCCAGAACGTGACCTGATCTAAAAGGGATTAAGACCTAACAATTTTTCACGAGTCAAATCTATATTCACGTCCAGAACGTGACCTGATCTAAAAGGGATTAAGACTCGCCTGGGTACCCATACGCTTGGAGATGCGCCTGTCCAGAACGTGACCTGATCTAAAAGGGATTAAGACCCAGGACTCATCAGCGAAAAAGGCTTCCAAATCCCGTCCAGAACGTGACCTGATCTAAAAGGGATTAAGACTCCCAGGCGAGGGGCAACTCGCCTGGAAAGCCAAGTCCAGAACGTGACCTGATCTAAAAGGGATTAAGACCTCCTCTTGGATGAGGAGGCGTGCTTCCCTACACGTCCAGAACGTGACCTGATCTAAAAGGGATTAAGACGCAACAGCATCCGTGAGCAGGTCAGACTCGGACGGTCCAGAACGTGACCTGATCTAAAAGGGATTAAGACCTCAGGGCCTCACGAATTTCGGGCACGGTTTCATGTCCAGAACGTGACCTGATCTAAAAGGGATTGAGATGCATGGACCCGGAGATGGGTCTCCAGGCATGTGCGTCCTATCGGTTGTTATTCGTCAATCCAATTCTCAACCGACAGCTGGGGTACCCGCTGAAACTCACGGACATTGTGCGTGACCATGACCAGTTCCAGATGCCGGGCCTGAGCGGCGATCAACAGATCTTTGTGTCCTATGGGCGTTCCCTGGTGTTCCAGATGGGTGCGGATGTCCGCATAGTGTTCGTCGACCTC